>JAUXIR010000281.1 GCA_030620915.1 Geopsychrobacter sp.
TCTCCCCTGCCGAATTCATCCCGGTTGCCGAAGCGACCGGACTGATCCTGCCGATCGGGCTCTGGGTCCTCGAGATGTCATGCCGCCAGATCAAGGCATGGAGCGATCAGGGGCTTTCGATCGGCCATCTGGCCGTCAATGTCAGTCCACGTCAATTTCGTCAACCCAACTTCATTCGCCAGATCCATCAGGTCCTCGAACAGACAGGGGCCGATGCCGAGCAGCTGGGACTGGAGCTTACAGAGGGGATGGTTATCGATAATATCGGAGACACCATTGAGAAGATGCAGGCACTCAAACGGATGGGGATTGAGCTGTCGATCGACGACTTTGGCACCGGCTATTCTTCGCTCGCCTATTTGAAACGCTTGCCACTCGATATCATCAAGATCGATCAATCCTTCGTGCGCGATATTCAAACCGACGATGGCGATGCAGCTATTGTTGAAACCATCATCTCCATGGCTCACCACCTTGGGCTCAAAGTTATCGCAGAAGGCGTCGAAACCGATTTCGAATACGACTTTCTCAACCAGAGGGATTGTGGAGGCTATCAGGGCTACTATTTCAGTCGTCCGGTTCCAGAAGAAAAATTCACAGGCATGTTGGCAGCTGACAAAAAACTACCGCTCACTGAAGGATGATAGCCTTGCGGCAAGACTTACACCGGAATGGGACCATATCCCGCCTTGATTCAGCCCGGATAAAACCTCTGCTCAGGCGTGAAATACAGGGTGATCCCTAATGAAATGGCAACACTCCCCAACGCCAGAAAAAAAGGACGGATTAGCCGGCTCGAGGTTAACCCCCTTCAAATCTATCCATTTTCCATTTCTCACGATCATGGCCTTTGCCATAATCTGTACAAGCTTTGCGGTATATCAGATCCAGCGCCGCAGCCTGGAAGAGAGCCTCTTTTCACAGGCTGAAGTCCGCACCCACAACACCCGGGATATTATTCAAAAATTCTTGGCCAAGCGCCTCGATTCACTATTGAACCACAGTAGAAACCTGACCGGTCGCGACACCATCCGTCAAGAGATGCTGCGCCTTCTGGCCGACCCTCATCAAACCAGCAGTATCAATGCGCTAAATCAGCAATTAAATCATATCGACTACGACTTCGGGCTGTCGAATGTCTCTCTATTGGACAAGCGTGGGCAGTTGATCTTCACTCACGGCCGCAAGGCCCGCTTCAACCAGAGCGATATCGATGTAGTCATAGCGCTTAAGGGGCATGAATACAGTGACATTGCCCAAGATGGAAAGACCTGGCTACTCCGCGCCGCCATCCCGTTACAGGCGAAAAACAACACCATTGGGGCACTGATCCTGGCCGAAGAACTGAACCTGCACCTGAATGAATTTGCAGAAACAAACCAGATAGAACTGGTACTAGCGGATAAAAACGGCATTCAAGCCAAGGGAAATATCTCTGCGGAATCAATTGCAATCGACCAAAAAAAAATAGAGCAGGTCCTTGATCAAGGTGAAATGCAGTCCATCATCAATTTACAACGAAACCGACTTGCCCACTACATGCAGATTCAGGTAGGTAGTCACCGTTTTGTCCTGATCAGTCAAATAGGGCTGGGGCCGATCCTGCAGATTCTGCAACAAAAAAAACAGGAGGTTCTGCAATCTACCCTGATCATCCTGGCCATATTGCTTCCCCTCAGTTCATGGTTTGTCCATATGCTCCTGCGCCCACTTATCGTTTTACGAGAACGGGCTGCCGGCGTTGCCGAAAAGCTGGCCGGGATCTCACTTGAAGAGTATCGCGGACACGAAATAACCCGCCTGGTTTATGCATTCGACGGCATGGCCTCTGCTCTTGAAGAGCATGAGGAAGCTCGGCAAAAAGCGGAAGCCCTTCTGCAACAGGAGCACGTGACCCTGGAGGTTAAAGTTAAGGACCGGACACAGGAACTTGAGAAAGCCAATGACCTTTTGCTTCATGAAATTTCTGAACGCACCCGAACCCAGCAGAAAGCCGAAGAGCTGCAGAAATTCATGACCAGCCTGATCGACGCGATGCCCTCACTACTGATCGGGATCGACCATAACGGCCGGATCAACCAATGGAACCTCGAAGCACAAAAAGTATGTGGACTCACTTTTTCTGAAGCGAACGGACGTCCCATCCTCGAATCATTGCCCTGGCTGAAAAGTATAAAAGAGAAGATTGATCAGGCCCTGAGCAAGGGGGTTCAAAATAAAATATCACATTTCCCCTGGTCGACAAATAACGGGGAGAGGCTGGTCGATATCATGATCAATCCCCTCTCTTCCGAGCAGTATGGTGGTGCCGTAATCCGTATCGATGATGTGACCGAACGAATTCGACTCGATGAGCTGATAATGCAGACCGAAAAAATGATGTCAGTTGGCGGTTTGGCCGCAGGGATGGCGCACGAAATCAACAATCCGCTGGCCAGCATCATCCAAAACGCCCAAGTTATCTCGCAACGGATCTCTCCTGATTTGAACAAAAATCGTAGCTGCGCTGAAGCATTGGGTGTAAACCTTGAGACATTGAACAGCTATCTGAACGAACGCCAGATTCCAAAAATGCTGACCTCTATCCTCGAGTCAGGCCAAAGAGCCGGCGAAATAGTCAAGACCATGCAGACTTTTACCCGCGGAAATGAATCAATTCGGTCGGCTCAGGATATCCCTGAATTGTTGGATTGCGCAGTAGATCTGACAACCAAAGATTATGATTTGAAGAAAAATCATAACATTCTCCAAGTCAAAGTTAATCGCAACTATGCAGACAATCTCCCAAAAATCCATTGCAACTCAAGCCAACTTGAGCAAGTTTTTTTCAACCTGATCCAGAATGCTGATCAGGCAATGTCTTCCTGGACCGGCATGAATAATCCGCCGCAGATCGACTTGAAGGTTAAACAAAGAGATCAGATGTTATCGGTCGAGATTTGCGACAACGGTCCCGGCATCGACATCGAGCATCAAAAAAGAATCTTCGAACCCTTCTTCACCACCAAGGAGGTTGGTCTTGGCACCGGTCTTGGTTTGTCTGTTTCCTACTTCATCATCACCGAAAACCATCAGGGGCAGCTCAGCGTTGATAGCGGAAAAGGCAAAGGCACCTGTTTCCGCATTTTATTGCCGCTTCATGCGCCATGTGAAGCGGAAATAAAACGGGCCCAGATAAACCCGTTGTAAAAATGCTCAAAATACAGGAGGAAGCTTGCAACATCGAATACTTGTCATAGATGACGAACCTTCAATTCGCGACAGTTTGACTGAATTTCTTGAAGATTTTGGCTTTTAGGTCACCTCGGCCGCCAGTGCCGAGGAGGCGCTTGAATTTCTTAGCGTTCAACCTCAGGATGCCATTGTGGCCGACCTGCGCCTAACCGGCATGAGCGGCGACACCATGATACCTCTTGCTCACCACCTACAACCCAATCTCCATTTCTTAATTCATACCGGCTCTCAGAAGAATTGATCCGCCTTGGCATGAAGCCAAA
>JAUXIR010000262.1 GCA_030620915.1 Geopsychrobacter sp.
GCGGCCGATCTGCTCAGTCAGGCTGAGCACGACGAACTCGCTTCGGCGGTGCTGGTGACCAGCTGCGAAAAGATGGCAGCAGCGGTGCAGACCGAGGTCGAAAAGCAGCTGCAACAGCTGAAGCGTGAAACGATAGCCCGGCAGTCGATCGATAACTACAGTGCCATCATTGTTTCGCGTGATCTGGACGAAGCGATCGCCTTCTCCAACCGGATCGCGCCTGAACACCTTGAACTGGCGGTTGATGATCCCTTCGCGATCCTGCCGCAGATCCGCCATGCCGGGGCGATCTTCATGGGACATCATACCCCCGAGGCGGCCGGCGATTATCTGGCCGGGCCCAATCACACCCTGCCGACTGGCGGTACCGCGCGTTTCTTCTCGCCGTTGTCGCTCGATGATTTTGTCAAGAAATCGAGTATCGTCAGCTTCAGCAAGGCGGGCTTGAAACGCCTGGGCAAAGAGATTATCCATATCGCCGAACTTGAAGGGCTGGAGGCCCACGCCAGGTCGGTGTCGATCCGTCTGCAGGATAGCGAATAACTTAACTGGAGGAGTCTATGGCCCGCAGTGCTAAGATAGAGCGCAAGACCAAAGAGACTGAAATCTGCGTCGAGTTGAATCTCGACGGATCGGGCAAGGAACAGATCTCCACCCCGGTACCGTTTTTCGACCACATGCTTTCGGCGCTGACCCGGCACGGCTTTTTCGATCTGACGGTCGCTGCCCAGGGCGATATCGAGATCGATGCCCACCACACGGTTGAGGATGTCGGTATCTGCCTGGGCGAAGCCTTCAAGAAGGCCCTGGGTGACAAGACCGGTATCCGCCGTTTCGGTCGCGGTACCATGCCGATGCATGAGGCGCTGGCTTCGGTGATCATCGATTTCTCCGGCCGGCCGTTTCTGGTCTTCAATGCGGATATTCCCAAGGCCCAGGTCGGTAACTTTGAGACCGAACTGGTGGAAGAGTTCTTCGTCGCCTTCTGCAATCACAGCGGCGCCAATATCCATGTGAATCTGGCCTACGGCGATAACCTGCACCACATCATCGAAGTGATCTTCAAGGCCTTCGGCCGTGCGCTCGACGAAGCGACCTCGATTGATCCGCGCATCGAAGGTGTTTTATCTACTAAGGGAAGTTTGGAATAAACCCGCATCGGTTTTCAAATTGATCCTTCTCCCTAGAGGGAGAAGGTGGCCAAAGGCCGAATGAGGGGGGCACCGTTCAAAATTTCCCCTCACCCTGACCCTCTCCCTCAGGGAGAGGGGGAATAACTAAAGAGATTGTTTGATGATTAACATTATAGATTACGAAATGGGCAACCTGCGCAGCGTCGAGAAGGCCTTTGAATCTCTCGGTTTCGCCGCACGGGTCAGTGCCGATCCGCAGGATATCGCCAGTGCCGACAAGCTCGTCCTGCCGGGGGTCGGCGCCTTTGCCGACTGTGTAAGCAACCTGCGCAAGGGTGGCTTTGTCGAGCCCCTGTTGACTCACGTCGAAGCGGGCAAGCCGCTGTTGGGCATCTGTGTCGGCATGCAGATGTTGTTCGACGAGAGTGAAGAGTTCGGTCGGCACCAGGGCCTGGGGCTGATTCCGGGCAAGGTGGTGCGCTTTCCATCCGGCATGATTGAAGGTGGCGAGCGCCTCAAGGTGCCGCATATGGGCTGGAACAATCTGCTACAGAAGCTGAATTCACCGTTGTTTGCCGGGGTGGAGGATGAAAGCTTAGTCTATTTTGTCCACTCCTACTACTGTCTGGCTGAAAATGAAGCCGATGTCGCTGCCAGCTGTCGTTATGGTGAGGTGGAATTCTGTGCCTCGATCTGGCGCGACAATATCATGGCCACCCAGTTTCACCCCGAAAAGAGTCAGAGTGTTGGCCTGCAGATTTTCAAGAATTTTGGAGAGATATAAAGCAGTTAACGACTAAGGCACTTGATTACAGGGTCAAAACCGAAGGTGGCCACTAAGGCACCAAGAGCACCAAGAAAAACTGAACCCTTGCAGTTTAGGTTTCTATGATCCTAAAGTCTCTTGTCCTTCTTGGTGTACTTAGTGTCTTGGTGGCAAATAAGATTTTCAGACTTTTCCCTGGAACTGATAAAAGGAATCTTAAGTGATTATTCTACCCGCGATTGATCTCAAGCAGGGCCGCTGTGTCCGTTTGGAACAGGGCCTGATGGATAAAGATACCGTCTATAATGACGATCCCGCAGCTCAGGCGCTCATTTGGCAGGAACAGGGCGGCGAGCTGTTGCATATCGTCGACCTCGACGGCGCTTTTGCCGGGGTACCGAAGAATAAAGCCGCGATCCGTGCAATCGTCGATGCCATCGATATCCCCAGTGAGCTGGGTGGTGGTATCCGTGATATGCAGACGATTGAAGCCTATCTGGACCTCGGCGTCGACCGCATCATCCTCGGCACTGTCGCCAAGGAGAACCCGATGCTGGTCGCAGAGGCCTGCAAGAGGTTCCCTGGTCATATCATCGTCGGTATCGACGCCATGAATGGTCTGGTTGCGGTACGCGGCTGGGCCGATGTGACCGAAAAACTCGCGACTGAGATGGCCAAGGAGATGGAAGGCTTCGGGGTTGAGGCGATTATCTATACCGACATCGCCCGCGACGGTATGATGCAGGGTCCGAATATCGAGGCCACCCAGGCGTTGGCCGAAGCGATCTGCATCCCGGTGATCGCTTCCGGCGGGTTATCGACTCTCGATGATATTCGTCGTTTGATCGCAATCGAATCCTCCGGGGTGACCGGGGTGATCACCGGTAAGGCGATCTATTCCGGGGCCATCGATCTACGCGAAGCAGTGGCGTTGACTAAGGGCTGAAAAGCACAAACCTGTCTCGCGCAGAGACGCAAAGCCGCAGAGGAAGTTCAAAATCAATACATGTCTCTGGCTTTGTCTTTCTCTGCGTTCTCTGCGTCTTAAGTGAGCAAGGCGAACGGGCGCGAGGCAGATTGTTATTTTAGTTGTTGCGGTAGCGAACAAAGAAGGTTGATAGAATTATGCTGACAAAACGAATTATCCCCTGTCTCGACGTCAAGGATGGCCGCGTGGTCAAAGGTGTGCAGTTTGTTGGCCTGCGCGATGCCGGCGATCCGGTTGAGGCCGCCGAGGCCTACTGTGCGCAGGGAGCCGATGAGCTGTGCTTCCTTGATATTACCGCCTCCAGTGATAACCGTAACACCATCATCGATGTGGTGCGTCAGACCGCCGAGCGCGTCTTCATGCCGTTGACCGTCGGTGGCGGGGTACGGAGCTGTGAGGATATCCGTAATCTGTTGAACGCCGGCGCCGACAAGGTTTCGATCAATACCGCCGCGGTTTTCAACCCCGAGTTCGTCAAAGAGGCGGCGAAACGGTTCGGTAGCCAGTGCACCGTGGTGGCAATCGATGCGCGCCGCGTGCCCGATTCCGATCCGCCGCGCTGGGAGGTCTACACCCACGGTGGACGCAAACCGACCGGGATCGATGTGGTTGACTGGGCCAGGAAGATGGCGGCCTACGGCAGCGGCGAGATCCTGCTGACCTCGATGGATTGCGACGGTACCAAGGATGGCTACGATATCGCCCTGACCCGTGCGGTCAGCGATGCGGTCGAGATCCCGGTCA
>JAUXIR010000141.1 GCA_030620915.1 Geopsychrobacter sp.
AAGCGCCGCACCGCTGCCGCCGGCAGAATAAAGAGCGAAGTAATCAACAACAGTCCGACAACCTTCATCATGATCGCGACCACCAATGCCAACAGGCAGGAGAATGACAATTGGACCAGATCGACGCGCACCCCCTCGACCCGCGCAAGATCTTCGTGCAGGGTAATCGCCAGCAACGGCCGCCAGAGCAGCATCAACAGGAGGAGAGCCATGAGTGCACAGGCATAAATCAGCAGGATATCCTTGCTACCGACAGCCAGAATATCGCCAAACAGGTAAGCGAGCAGATCGATGCGCAACTCCTCCATGAAGGCGATGGCCACCAGCCCGAGCGAAAGTGTGCTGTGTGACAGAATACCGAGCAGGGTATCGGATGGCAGCCGTTGCTGCCGTTGTAGAAAAAAGAGCAGCAACGCCACCAGCAGGCAGACCAGCATCACCGCCAGCATCGGATCGACCTCCAGCAAAAAACCGAGCGCAACACCGAGCAGCGCCGAATGCGCCAGAGTATCGCCGAAATAGGCCATCCTGCGCCAGACGACAAAGGTCCCAAAAGGGCCCGCGACCAGGGCGACGCCGATCCCGGCGAACAGGGCACGCAGCATGAAATCAGCGAACATCCGTGCTCTCCTCTCCGAGCGGGCAACTGCAACCCTGATGCGGGCAGCTATCATGCTGGTGCTGTTCGTCATGGCTATAGATCGCCAGATGAGGCAGGATCGCCGGGCCGAACAGCTTGAGAAATTGTTCGTCACGCTGCACAGCCGCAGGAGTACCGGTACAACAGATATGCTGGTTCAGACAGATAACCCGGTCGGTGGCCGCCATCACCAGATGAAGATCGTGTGAAACCATCAGCACCGCACAACCGAAATTGTCGCGCAGTCGGCCGATCAATTTAAAAAGTTCAACCTGCCCCTGCACATCGACCCCCTGCACCGGTTCATCAAGCACCAATAGCTGCGGGCGACGTAACAGTGCGCGGCCCAGCAGCACGCGTTGCAGTTCACCGCCCGACAGATCGGCCAGGCTGGCATGGAGCAGTCGCCCGGCGCCGACCTCATCCAGGGCCTGCTGCATTTGCGATTCGGTGTAATGTCCGGTCAGACGCATGAAACGCGCAACACTTAAGGGAAAGGTCCGATCGATGATCAGTTTCTGCGGCATGTAGCCGATCCGCAGATTTTCACTCCGCACCACCCTGCCGCTATCGGCCTTCAGCAGACCCAGGGCAACCTTGAGCAGACTGGTTTTACCCGCGCCATTGGGGCCAATCAGGGTAATGATTTCAGCAGGCTCGATCCGGAAGCTGACATTTTCAAGGATATGTCGACGGTTGCGCACCAGACAGATATTGTCCAACACAAGGAGCGGGTCAGCCATCAGCAAGCTCCTTCTGGCGACAAGCGGCGCAAAGGCCCATGACTTCTACGGTCTGACTCAGTGGGGTAAATCCTGCTGTCAGCGCGCTGCTATTGATGGCTTGACTGATCTTCGGATCGGCAATTTCAGCGAGGTTGCGGCAGGACTGACAAATCAGGAACTGCCCCTGATGCGGGTGCTGAGGTTGAGCACAACCAACAAAGGCGTTGAGTGATTCAAGACGGTGAATCAGGCCCTGCTGCTGGAGAAAATCGAGGGCCCGATAGACGGTCGGCGGGGCTACCCGCCCCTGCTGCTGCAACTGCTCAAGCAGGTCATAGGCCCCGACCGGGCGGTGCTGCTGCCAGACCAGTTCGAGGACCCTGCGCCGAGTCGGTGTCAAACAAACGTGCTGCTGCCGGCAAATGATTTCAGCCTGCTCCAAAGCAGTGCTGACACAGTTACGATGGACGCTGGGGGTGCATTCAAAAGGATCTTGCATGAGTTTATGGTCTCCTGCTCGAAAATGATATAATATAACATTACATCAACAGTCAGAGTTTGTCCTGCATCTTTCCGAGTGGATCTCCAATATGCGCCTGTTATTGACCCTGTTTCTGCTGTTACTGGCAACGCCCGGTATTGCCGCGCCGAAGATTGTCGTCAGTATTGCCCCGATCCATTCACTCGTCAGTTTAGTCACCAAGGGGATCAGCACACCGCAACTGCTCCTCCCGCAAGGGGGAAGTCCGCATAGCGCCAGCCTACGGCCTTCTCAGGCCAGAGCCCTGGCTGAGGCCGACCTGATGATCTGGGTCGGTCCTGAGCTGGAGACATTTCTGACTCAACCGATCGCACGACTGGTTGTTCGGCGGGCTGAAATGCAACTGCTTAAGTTGAAGGACCTGAACCTGCTGCCACAACGCCATGGCGGTTTCTGGGAAGAAGATCGGCATGATGAGGAAACAGACCTGAGGCCGCAGAGTATCAATCCACATATCTGGCTGTCACCCGACAATGCCCGGCAAATAGCCCGCAGTGTCTGTGCACGGCTGGTACAGATCGATCCGCAGAACAGAGCGGTTTATGAGCAGAATCTTGCAATCCTGCTACTCCGGACCTCCCAGCTGGAGCTGGAGCTGAGGAAGAGACTGGCTCCGGTACAGAATCGGCCCTATCTGGTTTTTCATGATGCCTATCCCTATTTTGAAGAAGCCTTCGCTCTGAATGCAATCGGCTCGATCCGTATTTCGGCTGAACGTGCCCCCGGAGCGCGCCGCATACAGCAGATTCGGATCAAGACCCTAGAGAGCGCGGCCGTTTGCCTTTTCAGTGAGCCCCAGTTCAGCCCGGCGCTGGCGGAGACCCTGGCAAAAGGGAGCGGTTTAAATCTTGGCGTGCTCGATCCCCTCGGCAGTACCTCGGCCAAGGGCGAGGATGCCTGGTTTAATCTGATGGATAATCTGGCGGATAATCTGCTGGACTGCCTTGGGAAGGGGCCCTGATGAAAAGGCCATCGATTGGCATAGGCCGGTTATGTCGCGCGCGAGCCGGTTACCAACATTTAGCTACTCCTTAAGCCGGGTCACCACCTCGACCGTCGCGTGCAGGGTGCGGTGAACCGGACAGCGCTCTGCAATTTCGAGCAGACGCTGACGTTGCTCGGCATCCAACTCGCCCTGCAATTCAAGCTCACGCTCAAAACGGTCGATCTTGCCCTGCTGCTCTACACAGCTCCGGCAATCCTCGGCATGAATCTTTTCATGACTCAGGCGCACAACCGCCGACCTGAGCGGCCACTTCTTACGCTGGGCATACATCTGCACCGTCATCGTCGTACAGGCTCCCAAGGCACTGAGCAGATACTCGTAGGGGGAAGGACCCAGATCGGTTCCACCATAATTCGTCGGTTCATCGGCCACCAGCGGGTGGCCATTGGCGAAGAGTTCGGTATAAAAGCCCTCGTTGCCGGTACGCACCGTCACCCGATTGTCGATAACATCAGTTTCGATCCCAGGCTCTTTTTCAAACTGAAGATAACGGCAGGCCCAGGCCGCGATCATACTCCCGGCATAGCGGGCATCGCCTTCATTGCCGAGCAGGTGATCAGCCCGGTCGAGGCTTAAGAAGGATTTAGGGTGCTTGGCGGCGCGATAGATCTGCGTGGCGTTATCGATTCCAACCACCTTATCGAGAGGCGAGTGCAACACCAATAAAGCAGCCTTGAGGCCGCTGAGCCGTTTCTCGACGCTCTGAGCGTCGAGATCGTCGAGAAAACTGCGACCGATATTGAAACGACGCCCGGCGATTGACACCTCAGCTACCTCAGCGGCACCTAGATTTTCAAGCTCCTTACTGAACAGATGGCGCACGTGGTTCGGATCATAAGGTGCACCGATGGTCGCTACCGCCCTGATCCCTTCGATCCTCTGTGCTGCCTGCAACACTGCAGCCCCACCAAAGGAGTGACCGATCAGCAACTGCGGCGCCTGATATTCTTCGCTCAGCCAGGCCGCGGCACTGAGGAGATCTTCGACATTTGAAGTGAAATTACTCTGGCCGAACTCCCCCTCGCTCTCACCGATCCCTGAAAAATCGAAACGCAGGACCGCCAGCTTTTCAGCGGTCAAGGATCGACCGATATGGGTAATCGCTTTGAGATTTTTACCGCAGGTGAAGCAGTGGGCAAAGAGGGCGTAGGCGCGTGGCTTCTCATCTTCAGGTAGATCGAGTCGCCCGGACAGGGTCTCGCCGCGCTTATTGGTGAACTCGACGCGTATCGTTTTCATCGCAATTCTCCTCGTGCAATAGGTTCAACGATAGCAGAGAAGACAGCGGCGGGAAGCGCGAGGTGTGAGACTGGCAAACAGGCAGGTTCAGCACCTATTTTCAGTTCAGTCCTTCGGCCTGGAAAAGAAGATTAACTATTCGGGGAGACTGTCAGCTTCCCCCCTCACCCTGGTCCTCTCCAGCAGGGAGAGGATAAATAGTGTCGGTGGTTCAGGCTTGGGACTGTTTTTTTTGTTCGAGTGCAACGCTGACTCTTCTGGCAATCGCTGCGGCATCGATCTCAATCCGCTCACGCAGCTCTGCCTGAGTTCCCTGCTCGACGAATTGATCGGATATTCCAATCCGAATCACCGGCAGGACAAGCCCGGAGTCGGCCAGCAGTTCAAGAACAGCCGAACCGAAACCGCCCTGCAGCGCGTTCTCTTCACCGGTCAGCAGAAGTGGTACGCGACCGGCAATATCAAGGATCAGCTCGCTGTCGAGGGGTTTGATAAAACGTGCATCGGCGACCAGCAGTTCAATCCCCTGCGCAGCGAGGATATCGGCAGCACCAAGCGCCTCGGCGACCATGTTGCCAACCGCGATGATCGCAGCATCCTGACCTTCACGCAGGATCTCCCCCTTCCCGATCGGCAGGACTTCAACCGATTGAGCGAGGGACAAACCGTCACTATTGCCCCGCGGATAACGATAAGCGAAGGGACCCTCATGTTCAACCGCTGTCTTCATCGCCCGCTTCAGCTCCAACTCGTTACGCGGCGCCATCAGCACCAGGTTGGGCATATGCCGCAGGTACGAGAGATCAAAAACCCCGTGGTGGGTTGGGCCATCGGCCCCGACCAATCCGCCCCGATCAAGCGCGACGCTGACCGGCAGATTTTGCAGACAGACATCATGCAGGACGTTGTCATAGGCGCGCTGCAAAAAAGTCGAATAGATGGCCACCACCGGCCGCAGGCCACGGCATGCCAGCCCGGCGGCAAAGGTCACCGCGTGTTGCTCGGCGATGCCGACATCGAAGAAACGCTCGGGGAAGGCCTCGGCAAAACCACAGAGTCCGGTCCCGGCAGGCATGGCGGCGGTAATCGCCACAATACGCTCGTCTTTTTCAGCCATTTCAATCAGGGTCTGGCCGAAGACGCCGGTATAGCTGACTGCACCCGGCTTAGCGGCAGGAACCTTGCCTGTTGCAGCATCAAAGGGCCCCACGCCATGAAACATGGCCGGATCCTCTTCAGCGGGAGCATAACCTTTGCCTTTGCGGGTGCCAACATGCAGCAACACTGGTCCATTAATATTGCGCACGTTGCTCAGGGTTTCGATCAT
>JAUXIR010000149.1 GCA_030620915.1 Geopsychrobacter sp.
AACTACTTTGATATACTGGAAACTACACTGGACAAATTAGCATCAACACATGGTTCATCATGACAGACGGATTGCTGGAGAATATCATTCAACTGGAAAAACGCATCCAGGTCGAGGTGGCTGCCGAGCAGGCACGTGCCGACGAATGGCAACAACGAGAACTGATCACTATTGAGAGCTCCCTTGCGGCAGCGTTGACTGCCGAGGAGGAGCGCTTCAGGCAGATGCTGGCCGAGGAAAAGGCCAAGTTACAAAGTGAAGGCGCTGCCTTGGAAGCAACCTCATCCGCCTGGTGCCAGCGCTTGTCAAGCCTGGACGATGCAACACTGCGCGACGTATTGAAACGGCATCTGGCAGAGATTCTGCCAAGAGGTGACCATGATCATCCGTATGGCCAAAGTTGAAATTGTCGGCCCCAAACAGGATTTGCTGACCACCCTCGAACTCCTGCACAACCGGGGCATTTTCCAACCCGATCCGCAACTGCTGGAACGGGTCGAACTGGCTGACGACGATCGGCTGCAAGCTCTCGTTCTCGATGAACACGACCTGCGCGAACGCAGCTTCTTTCAGGACCTTTACGAACGTGTTGCAGCCCTCCTCAAGCTCCTCCCCGAAACGACCGACAGCATCTCGCCGCTGCAGCCTCTACCAGTGATGGACCTTCTCGATGAGCTTGTCGATCAGCACCTGGCAAGTGCAAGTGAGCAGACCAGAATCCTGGCCGACGGCCACAAAGAGATGGAGGATCTGCAACATGACCTGATTTTCTGGCAGGCACTGGAACCCTTGCTGGCTGACTTGCCGCGCGATTCCAACCTGGAGCTCTTAGGTATCACCATCCGCGATAGCCAACAGCTACAGGCCCTCGAAGAACTGCTGCAGAAACGCACCCAGGGGCGCTGTCACATCAGCAGCACGACGACAACCGACGGCTCGCTGATCGGCTTGATTGCCACTGACCGGGAGATCGCCGGAAGCCTGCATCAAGCCCTGACCGATGAACGGGTTCCCGAAATGTCTTTACCCGAAGAGCTGGCCAACCTGCCGCTAGCGCAGCGCATCGCAGCCCTACATGAACGCCTGCAGTCGCAAACGGCCAACTGCCGCAAAAACGAAACACAACTGCTGGAATTTTCCCGCCGCTGGAGACCGACTTATCGCCGCGCCCTGAGTTGGTTGGAAGAACGCCTCACCCTCTACCGCGCCACCGCCACCGCCTATACGACCCGCCTCTGCTTCATCATCCAGGGGTGGATGGAGCGTGCCGAAGTTCTCAGGTTGCACACCGACCTCAACCGTGCTTTTGATGGCCGGGTAGTGCTCGAACAACAGGCCATCCTTGAGGAAGATCTCGATCAGGTGCCGGTCATGTTACGCAACCCGGGCTATTTTGCCCCTTTCGAAATCCTGTCGCGCCTGCTGCCTTTACCGAAATACTCCTCCTACGACCCAACACCACTGATCGGCCTGTTCTTTCCGGTCTTCTTCGGTATGATCCTCGGCGATATCGGCTACGGCGTGATCCTGTTGGTCATTTCCATTTTCCTTGCCAAGCACTTTCCCCCACAGCGATTACCCAGCGACATAGGCAAAGTGCTCGGAGTGGCGGCTCTCTACACGCTCCTTTTTGGCTTTCTTTACGGCGAGTTCTTCGGCGACTTGGGAGAAGTCTGGCTGGGATTACATCCCTTATGGTTCGATCGCAGCAAGGACATTCTGCCCATGACCATCTTTGCCCTGACCGTCGGCATTGTGCACATACTGCTTGGGATCACCCTCGGAGCCCTCTCTGATCTGCGCCGCCACCAACCGCGCCAGGCACTGCTCAAACTGGCCATGCTCCTCGCCGTTCTGCTGCTGGTGCTGGCTATGATCGGCTGGTTCTATCCGCAATCATGGTTGAACACCGGACCGTTATTGATCGGCGTTGGCATTCTCATGACGGTCCTGATCGCTGCCGAAGGGTTGCTCGCCCCGCTTGAGCTGCTTAAAACCATGGGCAATATCATCTCCTACATCCGGATCATGGCCATTGGCTTCAGCTCCGTGCTGCTGGCCGTGGTCGCCAACAAACTGGGTGGCATGTCCGGCGATATCATGGTCGGGATTCTGGTTGCGGGGCTTCTGCATGCGTTCAACCTGCTGCTGGGGGTCTTTGCCCCCACTGTTCACTCTTTGCGTCTGCATTACGTGGAATTTTTCAGCAAGTTTCTCGACCTGGGGGGGCGCCGCTTCGAACCCTGGCACAAGCGGCCCTCTTAAGAAGGTCATCAACAAGGAGAATCCTCATGGAAGAAGTCTGGATCGCATTTGCTGCCGCACTGGCGATTGGCCTGCCGGCCATTGCCACAGCCTGGGCCCAGTCGCGCATCGGTGCCGCCGGAGCCGGAACTTTGGCGGAAAAGCCGGAATTGACTGGTGTCATCATCATCCTGGTCGCCATTCCGGAAACCATGGTCATTCTCGGCTTTGTCGTCGCTGCAATGATCTTGCTCATGTAGTCGAACCATGGGTGAATCAGAGCTGAAGAACGCCCTGCAGCGTGACGGGGAAGCACAGATCCGCGACTTCTGGCAGAAAGCGGAAGCCGCAGTAGCAAACCGGCGCAAGGAGATCGAAGCCGAATTGGTGCAATTGCGGGCTAAGACTGACCACCAGTTGCAGGCGGAAGCCACCGTCCTACGAAATAATCTGCTCTTCGAAGCCCAGAATCGAGCCATGGGAGGTCGACTGCACGAGGAAGCGGCGCTTGACGAACGCTTGCTGCACCTGGCTCGACAGATCCTGGCGGAGCTGGCAGGTGACGATCGTGCCGCCCTTTGGAAAGCGCTCTGTGAAGAGTTGTCAGAGGCTGACTGGACGACCCTCAAAGTTCATCCTGAAGATCAGAAGCTGGCAGGTCGCGATTTCCCGGCGGCCACGATTGAAAGTGATGAGGCACTCGGTGGTGGACTGATTGCAACCAATGCCGATGGCACGATCCGTATCGACAATTCATTAAGCTGTCGCTTGATGCGTGCCTGGCCCGACCTGCTACCGCAACTGTTGGGCGAACTTCGCAAACGGGTGAACAACGATGAAACTGCTCACACCGACACGACCGGCTGAACTGCCGGCAGAAGCTCTTTTAGCACGTCTGCGCTGTCGTCGTGCGGCTATCAACCTGGCTGCCGATCGTGGGACAGACACGCCTGCCACGGATGTCATCTACTGGGTTTATAAACGACTCAACAGTCGTCTGCGCAAACGCCTCACACCGTTTCTCGACCTGCTCGCCATGCGCAACCTGGTCCTGACCTTGCGTTATACCCTTGCGGGCGAGACACCGCCTGCCGCTCTGTTGAACAATTCCCTGCTCACCAGACCTTTGCAACACCTGGTCACGACGACAGAGGAGACCGAAACCACTATCGCACAGCTCGAAGCGGCCCTCGCCAGTGACTATCCGTTTGTCGTCGGGCTGACTGCAACCTATCAAAATCAGGGTCCCGGCGGCGTTGAGCAGCAACTTGCCGACGGCATCCTGCAGCACGGCCTGGCCCGGGCCGGCAACGACATTCTCAAAGTAACGCTGCGTTACCTGGTCGATATGCGCAATTGTTTGATGATTAACAAGCTCTGGCGCTGGCAAGTGAACCAGGCACCACCGTTGACGGCTGGCGGCATGCTTGCAACAACCAGCCTGCAGCGCGTCTGGGCAGCACATGACAGTGACCGCCTCGCCAGACTGACCACTCGGCTGGCTGGGGGGC
Organism: Geopsychrobacter sp.; assembly: GCA_030620915.1. Lineage (GTDB taxonomy): Bacteria > Desulfobacterota > Desulfuromonadia > Desulfuromonadales > Geopsychrobacteraceae > Geopsychrobacter. Next base: position 3,756 of record JAUXIR010000149.1, read on the forward strand.
CATTGGTCTCCACAGAAGCCATCGGCATGGAACAGTGTCTGCTAAGAGGTTTGACCCGACTATTACGGCGGGCCGGACGCGATCCTCTGGGGTTGGCCGTGGTCATCGAATATCTCTGGCTAGCTCAGCTTGCCGTTCACAATCAACTGCTGCGTCAGGCTCTTGCTCCCGACCGGGAGGAATTGCTTGAAGAGGTGTTACTGCTATGAAAGAGATCCTCTTTCTAACCATGGCAGACAGCGCACCAGGCTTTGCCCTCACCGGTGTCCGCCAGCAAACGTTGAACCGGGAAGAAGCCTGGTCGACGCTCCAGCAGGCCTGTGCCGACCCCGAAGTGGGGGTGGTTGTCGCCGACACCCGGCTGCTTGAGAAACTCGACCAAGTCCGCTTGCGCGAGTTAACCGACCGCTGGTCGGGGGTTCTGGTCACCCTGCCGGCGCCTGCCGACAAGCGTACTCCGCCGAGCGACGAATTAGAGCGCCTGGTGCAAAGAGCGCTTGGCTATCACGTGAGGCTGCAAAGATGAACGGTAAGGTCACCAGTATCAGCGGCGCCACGGTGTGCGTCGATCTTGCCGATCTTAAAGTCGGTGACCGGGTCTTTGTTGGCACCAGCCGCCTGACCGGAGAGGTGGTCCGCCTCGACGGCACCATCGCCACGGTGCAGGTTTTTGAAGAGACCCGCGGCCTCGGTATCGGCGAACCGGTAACCAGCGCCAGAGGCCCCTTGACCGTCCGACTCGGACCCGGCCTGCTCGGCGGGGTTTTCGACGGCCTACAGCGTCCACTTCCCCTGCTCCAGGAGAGTAGTGGCGATTTCATTACCAGCGGGCAAGACCCCTTTCCGCTTGACTGCAGCCGGTCTTGGAAGTTCAGCTCCGAACGCAAACCGGGTGAAGAATTGCGTGCCGGAGAAACCTTCGGCAAGGTCAGGGAAGGACATATCGACCACCTGCTGCTGATGCCACAAGACGGCATCCTGACGCAACTGCACACCGGGGAACTGCAACTCGAGCAACCGGCGGCCACACTCAAAGACAATCAGGTTTTGCATGGCTGGCATAGTTGGCCGGTGCGCAACGCACGTCCCTATCGGACCAAGTTACCGCCAACCACGCCGCTGATTACCGGACAGCGCTGCCTTGACTTTCTCTTTCCCCTGCTCAAAGGCGGCGTCGCCATCGTGCCTGGCGGTTTTGGTACCGGCAAGACTGTCCTTGAGCAAACCATCGCCAAGCACGCCGATGTCGACGTGGTGGTCTATGTCGGCTGCGGCGAGCGTGGCAACGAGATGGCCGGATTGCTCGATGAATTTTCCGAACTCGAGGATCCACGCAGCAACCGACCACTCATGGAACGCACCATCATTGTCGCCAACACCTCCAACATGCCGGTCGCTGCCCGCGAATCGTCGATCTTCACCGCTGTGACCATGGCGGAATACTACCGGGACATGGGCCTCGATGTGCTTTTTCTCGCCGACAGCCTGTCGCGCTGGGCCGAAGCGCTGCGCGAAATTTCCGCGGCCCTCGAAGAGATGCCCGGCGAGGACGGCTACCCAACCTACCTTGGCTCGCG
>JAUXIR010000183.1 GCA_030620915.1 Geopsychrobacter sp.
CGTGAATGCTGATCACCTCAGAGACCAGCCGACGAACGTAGGCCGGAGTGATGCGCAGGCTGCGTTGACGGAAGATTGGATAGAGTTTGTCGATGGCTTGAGTCAGTTCCTCTTCGTCGAGATGTTCCGGGCGGGGATCGTCGGGGTGGGCCGGCTTCATCTTACGCCTCAGTTCGAGGCAGACAACCTGACGCAGATTGATCGGTTTTTCCCAGAACTCGTTAATATCGATCACCAGGCCGCGTTCGACAAAGCGCCGATAAATCGCCGGGTCGAGTTGCTCGGGCTGGTCGGTCGTGGCAATCATGATGCAATCGCGTTGTCCATGGATGATTTCATCGATAATAATGTTCGCGGTGTCGACCAGCGAGCTTTGTTGAGCCTTGACGCTGCTCATCTGATCGGGGCGCCCGAAGGCGCTGTGAGCCTCCTCGAGGTGACGCACCGTCAACTTGTGTGGATTGCCCATCGCTTTGCGCAGATAGTTACCAGGCTCGCCGGCCCAGGCGGTCTGGTAATCGTTGGGGGTGATTTCGGCGTAGTCGACCTTGATCCCTTCTTCGTCAAGGGACGAGAGTGCTGCGCTGATCATATTCCGAAAGAAGTAGCGTACGATTGGCAGGCGCGAAAAGAACCTGAGCCGGCTGCGCTTGCTGCGACGTTCGATGCGCAGTGCCAGTTCGAGGTCGACCTCTTCGAGGCTGCGCCAGATCGGCTGGTTTGCCATGACCTCTTCGTGTTTGGCTTTCAGGTCGATGACCGGTTTGACCTCGGATGAAAAGAAAACATCCTCAATCACCTGTTTGACGGTAGCGCTCTTGCCGCTGCCGGAGTTGCCGATGACCAGGATCAGCGGTGCGCGTGGAACCTTGGGGTCTTCGCTGTACTTTTTGAGAATATAACTCTGGTAGAGCGTTTCAAAAATATCGCGGATTTCCGCCGGCACAAAGGTATCGATCGTCTGGCGTTCGAGCAGGTAGCAGAGGTAGTAAAAATCTTCAGGGTCGAGTTCTTTGGTCAGAATTCGATTCCATGCCGCGCTGGCGTCCTGTGATCCGGCCACCTCGAAACGATGGTGCCAGTCGTTAAGTTTACGTGGATCGCGCAGAAAGCTGAAATCACGTTGAGGGGGCTTGTACAGACGGCGCAGGCGACGGCCGAGACGTTGGGTCAGGGAGCGACTCGGGTCGTGCTGGTGCAGACGACGCAGAACAAAACGTCGAATCTCTGTCCCCCAGCCTTCTACCAGCTCTTCAATCTGCGCGATTCGCTGCTCTGATAGACTGACGTAGACCGGAGCGCGTGTTTTGCGTGTCTGCGGCATTGGTTCCCTTTGTCTGCTGTTGTGCTGAGGCTTGGGCCGTCGCACGGCTTGTCTGCTCCGCCTGCTGAGTGACCGGCGGCAGTGGCGGCAGGGTTATCCCGGTGGTCGAGCCGCTGTTGTTAAGCACGAAGGTGTTCTGACCCTGTTGGTTTTTTTCATAGGCGGCGGCCCACTTTTGTTGGTTGAGAAAGTTAAACAGGTAGGGGTCGCTCCGGCCTGAGAGTCCCAGGGACTGGCGCATATCCCGGATCGAATCGCGGTAGGCGGCGTAAATTTTACGCGTCCGGCTGGCTTCGAGGTCGGCGGCATAATTTTCGGCTTCGGCGATCAGTTCACGGCGTTTCTTCTCTTCACTGGCAGCAGCCAGTTTGTCCCCATAACTGGTTTCGCGCAGGACAAACGAGACGACGGTGATGCCGTACTTATCTTCGAGGTTGAGGCCGCCAATGTTGAGCGGCCGGTCTTTTAAGGTCCGGTAAATCTGCTCTTTGATCCGCTCGCGATCGGAGATCAGTTCGTTGATCGATTCGCTCTGCATCACATCCTTGACGACGCCGTCAAAATCGTTCTGCAACAGGGTTTTGGGCGAACGGTTTTCAATCCCCCAGCGTTCCAGATCCCGGATGCGATAAGTCATCATCGCGCTGGTCCAGAGCGCAACATTTCCTTTCGACATGATCCGTTGTGCATTGGCCGAGCCGCCAAGGTGCAACTCCTGATTCATTAGCGGCACCTCCAGTTCGATACGGGTGAAAATTGGCAAACGGCTATGCCAGCCAACCTCGGTGACGGCGATCCGTTCTCCAGAGAGGGTTTCAACGATGATCGCGTAGTTGCGGCGAACTTTATAGATGGTACGACTGGCGTAAACCAAGGCTATACAGCTGTAAGAGATAAAGACGATGAGAAAAATCAGCAGGGCTCTCCTGAGCAGGGTCTTAAGGCGTGACCGATGGAGCAGGCTCGTCTGGGTTTCCTGGTTCATGTCGAACCTCCCTGGTGGAATGTTGGAAGCGTAGTCTGATATATCAAATGCTAACACCCTTTTAGCGTTCCGTTTGTTGTCGTAGCCAGAAAGGCATGGAAGTATTCTAAAAAACTGTCTCTTTCCCCACCTTATGTGATTTTTTCACAACTCCGTTGTCGGGTTGTTCGAGTCTGTCCATTATCAATTCCTGAATTCTTGCAATTGAACCGGCGGGCGCTAGACTTAAAAGCGATGGGATAGATGGAAAATCATTGAGGATGAAAAGAAAAAAAGAGATGACGGATCTGCTCCTAAAGCTGCAGCAAGCATCAGCGGTTCTTGCCGCTGCGGTAGAACCTGAGGATGCCGAGCGGCTGTTGCTGGAGGAGTTGCGTCAGCTTTGCAATGCCGATCTGGCGGTGTTGCTGCAACCTGCAGCTCCCCAATGTTGGCGCTCGACGCTGTTCCTGGCAGATGGGACCTTTTCGTCAACCGAGCGGTCCATGGAAATTTCCTGGGCGGCGGGGGGGAGTGGAATCCAACTCAGAACCGCGATCGAACAGGTTCTGGATCAGTCCAAGTCTCTTTGCTGTGATGATCCGATCCGTGCAGGAGAATTCGATTTTTCCCACCTGCGTCTGATTGAGATAGAGCAGGATCGGCAGGTCCGTTCCTGCCTGTTGTTGCCGCTTTCCATCCATAACGGCCGCCCTCAACAGATCGTCGAGTTGATTCGTCTGGATAGGGCTCAAGCCATAGCGGGCTTCTCCATCGAAGAACAGATGCTGGGATCTATCTTGTCACAGCAGGCGTCAGCGGCGCTGGTTCGTATGCATAGTCGGCGCGAGCAGAGTGAACTTTTTGAGTCTCTGATTCAGTTGATCGGTAGTGCCATCGACGAAAAATCACCCTACGCGGGGGATCATTGCCGGCGGGTGCCGGTGCTGACCATGATGCTGACTCGCGCTGTTTCGGAGAGTCAATCCACGGCTTTTAAACCTGTACATTTCAGTAATCCCGAACTTTATGAACTTGAGGTTGCCGCCTGGTTGCATGATATCGGGAAGCTGATTACCCCGATTCATATTTCCGATAAGGCCACGAAACTCGAGCGGACTTTTGACCGTTTCGATTTGGTGCGCACCCGTTTTGAAATTCTGCGTCGCGACATTGAGATAGTACGCTTACGTGCCGGTGAAAGAGCTGGCGAGGTGGAGATCCCGGAGAGTGGGGATGATCTTCAACAGATGCTCGAGGACCTGCGTTTTCTTGCGGATTGTAACTGTGGTCGAAATTCTTTAAGTGAACCGGATACCGGTCGGGTCTGCGAAATAGCAGAGCGCTATCGCTGGATTGATCGTCAAGGTGAAGAGCGGCCGGTTCTTAGCGAAGATGAGGCCGCAAACCTGATGGTGGTCCGCGGGACTCTGACCGATGAAGAACGCGAGATGATCAACCACCATGTGGTTTCGACCATCAACATGCTCGACATGCTCCCCTTCCCCGAAGAGTTGGCCAGAGTTCCTGAAATTGCCGGATCCCATCATGAGGCCTATAGCGGAGCAGGCTTCCCGACGGGGTTGAGTGGTGCGCAGATGCTGCTACAGACACGAATTCTGGCTTTTGCCGACCGCTTTGAATCGATCAGCGCCGGGAGTCGCCCCTACAAAAAGTCTAACAGTCTGAATCGATCGCTACAGATTCTGCGTGAAATGGTCGATGATGGTCAGATCGACCCTGATCTCTATCGCTTGTTTGTCGAAGAGAAGCTCTACGAGGGCTATGCTATCGAATTTTTGAGTCGCGATCAGATCGATCCGGTCGATCGAGGGGCATTGCTTGAAGGTTTGTAGGGTTCGTGCTTTTTCACGCCTCACGCCTCACGCCTCACGGTTATATCCCCACCTCAACTACTGTCGGCTGTAATACCTTGATCAAGTCGGCCGGGTTGATCTCGATCAAAAATCCGCGTTTACCACCGTTGATATAGATCTGAGCGAGACTCAGGATCGACTTCTCGGCATAGCCCGGCAGCTTCTTGCGGGTGCCGAAGGGGGAGATGCCGCCAGTCTGATAGCCGGTCAGACAGTCGACGGTTTTGGGCGGACAGGGGCTGACCTGCTTGGCGCCGATCTGTCGGGCCAGGTTTTTCTGTGAGACCTGCATATCGCCATGCATCAATACGATCAGGCCCGCACCCTGCTCATCCTCCATCACCAGGGTTTTGATGACCCGATGTTCTGC
>JAUXIR010000043.1 GCA_030620915.1 Geopsychrobacter sp.
AGGCGATCTGGGAGAAGCTCAAACGGAACGCCGACGACAAGCAGGCGATCATGGACCATCCGGCGCGCTACGCCCTGGTCGAACTGGTCAACCTGCATGATGCCGGACTCGAGTTTGAGGCGATTCACCGCGTGCTGTTCGATATTGATCCGACACAGTTGCTGCGCGAGATGGATCGTTGGTTCAACGCACGCGGCGAAGGGTTCAGCTATACCTCCTGTGATAATCTTGCGGCGGCGCAAACCCTTGGCTCAGCGGCTAAAGAGGGGCAAGGATTCTGTATCACCCTCGCCGGGGATTACGGCTTTTGTCAGCTCAAGAACCCGCAATTGACCCTGGATGTGGCCAGTCTGCAGGCCTTTCTCGACAGCTATCTGTCCGCACAGCCGAAGGCACGGATCGATTATATCCACGGCGAAGAGACGGTGAGCAGTCTCGGCAAACAGGCCAACAATGCCGGGTTCTATCTGCCGGCCATCTCGAAGAATAATTTCTTTCGCACCATCATCATCGACGGCGCGCTGCCACGTAAAACCTTTTCGATGGGTGAAGCCGACGAAAAACGGTTCTATCTGGAATGTCGCGCAATTCGATAATCCATTGAAGTCGGGTGAATGAACGCTGCTTACTAATTAACTGGCGGAGATCAAGATTGTGTCGCAGATCAAGCATGTTGTATTTGATCTTGGTAAGGTCCTGGTCGACTTTTCCTATAGTCAGCTGTTTCCGCTGCTGCGGCGGCGCGGAGCCTTGATCCGTGACGTGGAAGACTTTGCCAGCCGGATCAGACTGATCGACTACGAGCTCGGGCGCATTTCAACCGATGAATTTCTGCAAGGTATCAACGCCCTGCTCAGTGCACCACTCGATGCAGACGAACTAAAAAATGTCTGGTGCAACATCTTCACCCCGATACCACAGATGCTGACCCTGGCGCGCCAACTTCACGACCAAGTCGGGGTCTACATCATCTCAAACACCGGTGAAATTCACTGGGATTATCTGCGCGAGCGTTTTCTCCTGGCTGATCTGAGCACGGATGGCTTCGCCTCCTGCGAGGTCGGCCATATGAAACCGGTGGCGGCGATCTACACCGCCGCGGAAAAACGCTTCGACTTTACCCCCGAAGAGGCGGTATTCATCGACGACCGCCAGGAGAATGTTGCCGGAGCCGAGGCCTGTGGTTGGCGAGCCATCCAGCATCTAAGCTATGGGCAGACCCGCGACGCCTTGATCGGCCTGGGGCTCGATCTGCCCGCCGGATAGTTGTCTCAGCCACCCTCTTCCGGGCAAACTTCTGCTAGACTCCTTAAGCTTGTTGCACAGAAAAATAGCACCCCATTGCAATAAATAACCATTCTAGTCATAATCAAGTCAGAGACAATGACTTCCCGGTCACGCGGGATTCGTTCCGGGGTTGCTCCTGTCGACTGACAACCTGGGCTGTTGCCCGACGAGGAGGACCCAATGAAGTACCTCAATGCCAAGACCATGTTGTTGCTGGCCATCGCCGGCGTGGTCGGCGTTTTTTTTATCTTCGACCTCGGTCAATACCTGACCCTCGACTATCTCAAACAACAACAAGCGGCCTTCGATAGCCTCTATCGGCAGCACCGCTTCACCATGCTCGGCGCCTAGGCCCTGATCTACATCCTGGTGACCGCTCTGTCACTGCCCGGGGCCACGGTCATGACCCTGGCAGGCGGTGCCTTCTTCGGCCTCTGGACGGCACTGCTGGTGGTCAGTTTCGCCAGCAGCATCGGCGCAACCCTGGCTTTTCTGGTCTCGCGCTTCCTGTTGCGTGACTGGGTCCTGGCCCGCTTCGGCGACAAGCTCTCCTCGATCAATCAAGGCGTTGAGAAGGAGGGGGCCTTCTACCTGTTCTCACTGCGACTGGTGCCGATCTTCCCCTTCTTTGTGATTAATCTGGCGATGGGTCTGACGCCGCTCAAGGCCGGGCTCTTCTATATCGTCAGCCAGATCGGCATGCTGCCGGGCACCATGGTCTACGTCAACGCCGGCACCCAGATCGGACAACTCGACTCTGCCGCCGGTATCCTGTCATTGCCGATGATCCTCAGCTTTGTCCTGCTCGGCATCTTCCCCTTGCTGGCGAAAAAGATTCTCGGCGTCCTTAAGGCGCGCAAGGTCTATGCAAACTACAGCCGCCCCAAAAGTTTCGATTATAACCTGGTTGTCCTCGGTGCCGGCAGCGCCGGACTGGTTTCATCACTCATCGGCAGCGCCGTCAAGGCCAAGGTCGCCTTGATCGAAAAAGAGAAGATGGGCGGCGATTGCCTCAACACCGGTTGCGTGCCGAGCAAGGCGTTGATCCGTAGCGCCAAGATGGCGTCCTACGCCAAACGAGCGGCCGAATTCGGTTTCAAGAAACACGAACTCGAATTCGACTTTGCCGAGGTTATGGAGCGGGTGCAGCGGGTAATCGCCAAGGTCGAGCCGCACGACTCGGCCGAACGCTTCGAAAGCCTCGGCGTCGAGGTAATCCAGGGTTCGGCAACCATCAAGGATCCCTGGACCCTCGAGGTCAACGGCCGCAGCCTGACTACGCGCAACATCATCATTTCGACCGGTGCTCGCCCCTTTATCCCGCCAATCAAGGGCCTGGAGCAGGTCGACTACCTGACCTCCGACAACCTCTGGCAGCTGCGCGAACTCCCTGAAAAGCTGGTGGTCTTAGGTGGTGGTGCGATCGGCAGCGAGATGACCCAGGCCTTTGCTCGCCTCGGCAGTCGGGTGACCCAGGTCGAAATGGGTCCGCGCATCATCGGACGTGAAGACCCCGAGGTTGGCGAGTTCATCCGTCAGCGTTTTGAGGACGAAGGGATACGCGTGTTGACCGAGCATGCCGCCCGGGAAGTTGTTGTGCGTGACGGGAAGAAGCTGTTGTGCTGTGAGGCTCATGGCGCAATGGTCGAGATCGAATTTGACCAACTGTTGATCGCGGCCGGCAGACGCGCCAACGTTGAAGGCTTCGGCCTGCAGGAGCTTGATGTTGAAATCAGCCCGCGCGGCACCATCACCGCCGATCCGTTTTTACGCACCAACTATCCCAACCTCCTCTGTGCCGGTGATGTAACCGGTCCCTACCAGTTCACCCATACCGCCGGGCACCAGGCCTGGTATGCCGTAGTCAACGCCCTCTTCGGCTCGATCAAGAGTTTCAAGGTCGACTACCGCGTGATCCCCTGGTGCACCTTCACCGATGCCGAAGTGGCAAGGGTCGGACTGAGCGAAACCGAGGCCTTAGAACAGAAGATCCCGCATGAAATCACGCGCTACGGCCTCGATGATCTCGACCGCGCCATCGCCGACAGCGAAGATCACGGCTGGGTCAAGGTGCTCACCAAACCGGGCAAGGACAAGATCCTCGGCGTAACCATCGTCGGTCCGCATGCTGGCGACATGCTCTCTGAATTCGTGCTGGCGATGAAGCACAATTTGGGACTCAACAAGATCCTCGGCACCATCCACAGCTACCCAACCCTATCGGAGATGAACAAGATGGCCGCCGGACAATGGAAGAAAAATCATATCCCCGAAAATCTTCTGGTCTGGGTTGAACGCTACCTACGCTGGCAACGGGGCGAGAAAGGGGGACCGGTTGAAACTTCTACTGAGCATACTGCTGATCTTGCTGACAGCAACCAGCGCCCTGGCCTTTGATCAGCAGCACACAACCCTTGATGCCCTGCTGAAAAAGCATGTAACCTGGAACGCCGCCGGCGTCGCATCCGGGGTCGATTATGCCGGATTGCAACGGGACTGGCCGCAACTCAAGAGCTATCTTTCCGAGCTGTCAGCGGTCAGCCGGCACGAGTTTGACCGTTGGGGCAAACCGGCACGGCTGGCTTTCTTGATCAATGCCTACAACGCCTTTACCATTCAGTTGATATTGGGCAGCTATCCTGACCTCACTTCGATCAAAGACCTGGGATCGCTCTTCTCATCGCCCTGGAGCAAGAGGTTCTTCAACCTGCTCGGCAAACGCCAAAGCCTCGACAATATTGAGCACGATCTCATCCGTGCCCCCGGCGCCTATGACGATCCACGCATCCATTTTGCGGTGGTCTGCGCCGCAATCGGCTGCCCCGGTTTGCGCGCCGAGGCCTTCACCGCTGAACGGGTTGATGAGCAGCTCGAAGACAGTTTGCGGCGTTTTCTTTCGGATCAGAGCCGCAACCGCTATAATGCACAGACTGGCCGCCTGGAGATCTCAAAGATTTTTGATTGGTACGCCGGTGATTTTGCGCGAGGTTTTCGTGGAAGAGACTCACTTCTCTCTTTCCTTGCAGACTATGCCGAGCTTCTGGCCCGCGATGAAACGGGTCGCAATAAAATCAGCAACGGGCAGATCGAAATCGACTACCTCGATTACGACTGGCACCTCAACAAGGCATCTCTCTAATATTGGACGATCAATGACAAACAGCAACAGCCGCCTGGTTTACTCAGACGAGATCGGGACCAACTGCCAAAAATGCGGAAAAGTCCTAAAAAAATGTAGTTGCCAAACGGCCTCAAAGACCGGTGATGGTCAGGTGCGGGTCGAACGTCAGACCAAAGGCCGCAAGGGCAAAGGGGTCAGTCTGATCAGCGGCCTGCCCTTGGCTGCGGCCGAGCTGAAGGCCCTGGCCAAAGAGTTGAAACAGCGCTGCGGCTGTGGGGGGACGGTTAAGGACGGGGTCATCGAAATCCAGACCGATCAGCGCGATCTGCTGATCGCTGAGTTGCAAAAAAAGGGCTATCAAGCCAAGAAGGCCGGGGGGTAAAAACTCTTCAGGCTACTGACTTGCCCCATGCACCCCATATTCTTGCTGAACACTGCTTCCTGCGGCCCTAGGTGCTGGTGATATGAGCATTCTATAAATCCTTAACTAAACCAAGATCCCCATGTGTCAGCATAGTTGCCGTTCGGCAGGGACTTCACTCTGGCTGCTAAGAGAAGAGTCCTTCATCCTCCAGTAGAAGCATCCTCCGGACCCGCATTTACAACTAGTCGTTTTCAAGTCGTTCGCTGCAGCAGGTTTTATCGTTCGCAGGCGGTGGCTATGGACTGTTCCGCCGACGATTGTTGGAGATAACGGGTGAAATCGTCTTTCGACATGGGCCGACCGAAGTAGTAGCCCTGGATCTCATCACACCGATGGCGCCGCAGGAAGTCGAGCTGCTCCTTGGTCTCCACCCCTTCGGCGATCACCTTCATCCCCAGACTGTGCCCCATGGCGATGATCGCCGTGGTAATGGCAGCATCGTTGGAATTGCGGGAGATGTCACGGACAAATGACTGGTCGATCTTGAGCCGGTCGATGGGGAAGTTCTTCAGATAGCTCAGGGATGAATATCCGGTGCCGAAATCGTCGACGGCCAGATGGACGCCCAATCTTTTCAGCCCCTGCAGGGTCTGTCTGGTCTGTTCGATATCCTTCATGATGAAGCTTTCGGTCAGTTCCAGTTCCAGATAGCGTGGGGCAAGTCCGCTTTCAGCCAAAATGGACTCGACCCGGGCTACGAAGTCGGTTTGTTTAAACTGAACGCCGGAGACATTGACCGCAACCCGTAGCGGGGGCAGGCCGGCCTCTTGCCAGGCCTTGTTCTGGGCGCAAGCCTGCTGAAGCACCCAGTCGCCGATGGGGACGATCAACCCGGTCTCTTCGGCGAGCGGGATGAACTTGGTCGGCGAAACCGGTTCCCCTTCCGCCGGTTGCCAGCGCAGCAGGGTTTCCATGCCGAGCAGCCGGTTTGAGACCGTTTCCACTTGGGGTTGATAGTGGAGGAACAGCTCATCCCGGGGCAGGGCATGACGCAGCAGGGTCTCCAGGGCCAGGTTCTCCACGACCTTGGCCTGCTGCTCACGGCGATAGAATTGAAAGTTGTTCCGCCCCTGATCCTTGGCCTGGTACATGGCCAGGTCGGCGTTTCTCAGCAGACCGCTGACCTCGTCACCGTCCTCGGGGAAGAGAGTGATGCCGATGCTGACCGTGCGGAAGATGGTCTGCCCGGCCAGTTCTACCGGCACCGCCAGCCGCTCAAGAACCTTCTGGGCGACGGCTGCGGCATCTTCCGGTTTCGACACTTGGGAGAGGATGATGACGAATTCATCGCCACCCAACCTGGCGACGGTGTCATCGGCCTCCACGCACTCCTTGAGCCGTATGGCGACCGCTTGCAGGAACTGGTCACCGAGAGTATGGCCCAGGCTGTCGTTGATCCCCATAAACCGGTCCAGATCGAGAAACAGCACAGCTCCCGCTGATCCTGTGCGGCGGGACCGGCCCAGGGCCTGTTCCAGGCGGTCTTTGAGCAGGGTGCGGTTGGGTAGTTCGGTGAGGGGGTCGAAATAGGCCAACTGGTTGGCTCGTTCTTCGATCTCTTTGCGCTGGGTGATATCCTGCACCAGGCAGACCGCATAGGTCGGGGTCGCCGGGGTATCGAACAGCCAGGTGCCGGTCACCTGCCCCCAGACGGTCGCACCGCCTTTGCGCAGAAAGCGTTTTTCGCAGTCGAACTGCTGGCGCTGACCGTCGCGGACCTCGCGCAGCAGCCGCCGCAGTTCCGGCAGGTCGCTGGGGTGGGGAAGTTCCGTTTCGCTGATGCGCAGCAGTTCCGCTTCGCTGTAGCCGATAAAGTTGCAGAAGGCCGGGTTGGCGGTCAACAGCTTCCCGTCGGCGGTCATGGTGACGATCCCCATTGCGGCGTTTTCGAAAATCGAACGGAAACGCTCTTCGCTGCGCATCAGGGAATTTTTGGTCCGATTGCATTCGGTGATGTCGAGCAGGGTGCCGAGCAGCCCCGCTGACGAGCCGTCGGGGTTCAGCAAACTGGTCTTGTTCAGGAGCAGCTCCCGGAAGCGGCCGTCGGCGCAGTCGCAGCCGCATTCGTAGCGCTGGATTTCGCCCCGCTGCAGATATTCCCGGTCCGAAGCCTGACAGTGCCCGGCGAGAGTGGCGGGCAGGATATCGAAGGCGGATTTGCCGATAATATCTTCCCTGGAGGTACCGAAATACTCCGCAAAGGTGGCGTTGCAATCGAGATAACGGCCTGCGGGATCTTTCAGGAAGATCGGATGGGGAATGGCGTCGAAGAGGGAACGGAAAAACTCTTCCCGTTCCTGCTGACTCGTGACCGCCCGGCGGCGCTCCAGTTCCAGGGCCGCCTTGTGGGCAAAGATGCGTAACAGGCGGCCGGCCTTCTCGGTCCTTTCCAGGGGCTTGCGGCCAAAGGCAGACAGTCCGCCAAACGGTCGACCTGTCGCATCGCGCAGAGAAACGCCGATATAGCTTTCCGCCTCCATCGGCAGGGCCAGGGAGTATTTCCCCCCGACGGCGCTGGGGATGCAGCACATCCCCCTGTCCAGCGTCTCCTGACAGGGGGTTCCGACCAGTTCGAAGGCAAAGTTCTCGCCCGATTGCCCCTCGGCGCAGATGGCGATGGTTTGCCCCCGCTCCCTGCTTTCATCCTCTAATTCCCAGAGGAAGGCGAAATCGGCGCCCATGCTCTGAACCAGCTGCTCCAGCAAGCCAGAAAAAAAATGCGTGTCTGTGGAGTCAGGGCCGCCAAGCTGCAGCTTGTTCAGATCCTCGATTAAGAAGCTCAGGCAGTGGCCTACTTCCCCGCCGCTACCGGCTTGTGAACAGAGGTTGAAGTTGGGATCGCAATAATCCTGACTTGAACCCTTCTTGATATACATCCGTACCTCCCCCCTTGCGTTGTCATTTAGATCGATAAAGGAAAGAGACTTCCTGGCGCCAGCGGCCCAAGCCTCTGCGCCACAATGGCTAGCAGTTCGTCGTCCTGCCAGGGTTTGTCGAGCAACCGCTGGATCACCCCGTCGGCCACGGCCGCTTTCACTTCTTGTACATCACCAAAACCGGTCAGCAGAACTCGACCTGTTTCCGGCCAGTTGTGGCGGACCGCCCGCAGGAAGGCCACCCCGTTGATCTGCGGCATTCGATAGCCGGAGATTACCAGGGAGAGGGTGTCATCTCTCGCCAAAATTGCCAGCCCCTCCCGCGCGGAAGGGGCGATCAGGGTTTCATGCCCAGCCGTTTGAAGCATGTGCCGGAGCGCATGTAGAATGTTGACTTCATCATCGACGCAGAGGATTTTCATGACGTTTTACCTCCAGTGCTTGGTTCAGTTGGCCCTTTGCCCGGGGAGTTAGGGGGGATTTTATGGGCTTGTGCTTGTGTTACGTTGCCGGAGACGACAGGAATTGCTTCTCCTCAAGTGCAGCGATTTCGTGTATCCGATCTACCACCAGCCCAACACAATTACCGTCCAACTTCATTACGGCAATGCAGCTATTCTGATCGTATTGCCTGAGTGGAGAATCAAGCTGTGTTCTGATATCGATCACCGGGATTCTGCTGCCGTGCCAGTTGAGCATCCCCTTAACGTAGGTGGGAATATCGGGTCCCTTCGACATCTTATTGATACTGACAACGGCTGCGATCCGATGGGTTTCGAGGCCGTATTGGTTGTCACCCAGGGTGACAAGGAGGAATTTTTTTGGGGACTCTGCTGTTGGAATGTCTCTCAATTTCTGGAACAGCTTGATGAGTTGGTCGTCTTTGTCCATGGTTTGTTCCTTCTTGGCTATCAGGAGCGTTTTCTGCCATCCATACTCTTTTTTCAGTTAGTTGAAGGTCCCTGGGGGGCGGCAGAAGGAGCTACCCCTTTGATCTGATCGACGACCAAACCGATCATGCTATCCCCAACGGTCACCATGATAAGGCAGTTGTTG
>JAUXIR010000032.1 GCA_030620915.1 Geopsychrobacter sp.
GCCTGGCATAAGCTGCTGGCAAACAACGGACCAGCGAAGTTGTTGCCTGCATGGCATAATTGGTTTGACGGCTTACGGACCCGGCAATTACTTTTCCGACTCGAAGATCTGTCAGTGATTGACGATCCGGAACGGCTTGTTTCCGATCTTCTCAAGGAGGGCGGATACCCGGGTCAAGCGAAGTGGAGCCGGCAGTTGCGACTGCTGGAACAGCTACAGGGAGTGCCTGCAGTCTGAGGCCAGAAAGGGCTTAAGGATGAGTCGACCTCTACATACGCTGGTGGCCAGTGTTCTGGCGCGAGATGAGGAGGGGCGTGTGCTTCTGATCAAGCACCCACATCGGGGTTGGGAATTGCCGCAGGGGCATGTCGAGAACGGCGAGGACCTTCAGGCTGCCGCCTGTCGCGAGGTCCTTGAGGAGTCGGGCTACGAGGTCGAAATTGATCGATTGCTGGCGATCTTTTCAAAGCTGGCCCCGGATCCCCCGTGCGTGGTTTTCGGTTTCTCTGCTCGACTGGTTGGTGGTGAAGCAACAACCAGTGAAGAGAGTCTGGAGGTCGGTTGGTTCGATGAAGAGCTGGCAGGAGAGATGCCCGAACATCCGGTCAATCGTGATCGCCTGCGGCGATTGTTGAAGCAGAGAACAGGGGTCGGTTATTTTAGTTATCGGATGTCACCGTTTGAGTTGATCCAGGCGAGTGAGCTTTAAAAAAAGGCGGTGCCAGATTTGGCACCGCCTTTTTTTGGTCAAATTTCTTTTGTCGCTTATCTCAGACCACCTGCTCCATCGCCCAGACCCCGCAGGGGCAGATACCGGCGCAGATGCTGCAGCCGATGCAGGCAGAGTCATCTGAAATGTACTCGAAGGTGCCGTCTTCCTTGTCGTTGCGAATGATGGCACCTTCCGGGCAGGCCTCGAGACACATGGTACAGTCGCGGCAGGTGCCGCAGCTGATGCAACGCAGGGTCTCATCCTTGCCATCGGTGACGCAGAGCTTGCCACGGTTACGTGGTTTGAACAGCTCCTTGCTCAGGCAGGCCTGATTGATCATCTCGGGTTTGACGATCGGGGTGAGTTCCTTGCCCGCCAGCATATCGTTGATATAGTTGACCGCCTCCTGGCCCTGGCCGATTGCGTGGGTCAGCAGACCGGGATGGGTGGCGTCGCCGATAGCAAAGACACCGGGAGCCTTGGTCGATTGACCACAGGCATCGATATCCATCATGCCGCGTTCGGTCAACCATTCGCGTGGAACGTAAGAGAGGTCGGGGCGCTCGCCGATCGCGATGATGACATCATCGGCCTCGATCATTTCGCCATCCTTGGTCAGCAGCCCTTCCGCGGTAATCTTTTCGGTGAAGACCGGCCAGCGCACCTCGCCACCGAGGGCCTTGACATGATCGATCTCCTTCTTGAAGGCGGCCGGGCGCTGCACATCGATGGAGATGACCTTTTCGGCTCCCATGGCGTAGGCCCCCAGGCAGACGTCCATTCCGGCGTTACCGGCACCGATGACGACGACCCGCTTGCCGATCTTCGGCTTCTTGCCGGCGTTGACCTCCTTGAGAAAGTCGAGGCCCTTAACCAGGCGTTCATGGCCGGGGAAGGGGATGACGACCGCATTGTGTGCGCCCGAGGCGATCACCACCGCGTCATGCTCCTTGCGGATCTGCTCGAAAAGCCCGGCATCGACCGGGGTTCCGGTCTTGACCGCGATGCCCAGATCCTTGATCCGTTTGATCTCGCTCTGGAGTGAACTCTCCGGCAGGCGCTCGGTGGGGATGACCTGGCGTAGCTTGCCACCGACCTCTGTGTCGGCCTCGAAAACCGTCACTTCATGACCCGAAAGGCGCGCCTGCCAGGCCGCCGAGAGTCCGCCGGGGCCACCACCGATCACGGCGATCTTCTTGCCGGTCTCAGGCGCAATTTCCGGCGCCGGAACGTCGCGCGACAGGCGACCGAGCGAGGCCATGCTGACCGACTTGTCGACAAACTGGCGGCTACAGGCGTCCATGCAGGGGTTGGGGCAGACTTCGCCGCAAACACTGGCCGGGAAGGGCGAGTATTTCAGCACCAGCTGCAGGGCTTCATCATGCTTGCCCTGGCGCAGCAGGTTGATCCGGTCCTGGGTCGGGATATTGGACGGACAGGCCACCTGACAGGGCGCGCCGAAGCGTTTATCCTGCCAGTGCGGCAGCTTGAGCCGACCGCTGCCGGTATTGACCAGGCCGCCGACATCCAGATAGTCATCCTGGAGGAGATCGCCGAAGATGCCGCCTTCGATCCATTTTTGGGTGCGGAACTCGTGCATGGTGATGCGCGAGTGAACCCTGCGTTCAGCATTGCTCTTGGCGACGATCTTCTTCCAGCTTGAGAAGTCGGTCAATTCCTTGAGCAGTTCCGTGCGCTCGATCTTGCCGAGAAAGGTCGGCATTCCGGCCGTAAGGAACTCGCGGTCAGAGTCATCGAGATCGAGCATCCAGACATCTTCAGCCAGACCCTTGACCGGACCACGCACATAGATAACGCCGCCGACCATGCCCGCGCAGGTTCGGTTGCCGAGGATCGAGTTGACCTCTTCGCAGCCGACCCCGCAGATAACCGCGATGCCGCCGCCCATGAATTCGAAACAGAACGAGCCGGTGCGTTTGAGAACCCAGAACTCGGGAGCAGGATAGGCCGGGTCATGCTTCATCAGCGATCCGGAACGGGTGCCGACCCGGCCGGCGATATAGATCTTGCCGCTGGCCGCGCAATGGGCCGTGGTGTCGCCGCCATCGCCGAGGATGGTCAGCTCAGCGCCGGCGTTCAGCCAGCCGGCATCCGCAGGTGCCGAGCCTTCAACGATGATCTCGGTCCCTTCGAGGCCGAAGGAGCCGACCCGCTGACCGGGGTTTTTGACCCGGAATTTGAGCGGCGAGCCATCTTCGGTCCACAGGGGGCCGCCGATATTGTGATGGCCGCTGGCGAGAATCTCAAACTCGGTCTGACCAGTATCGAGCGCAGCGTAGATCTGCTGCAGCAGTTGCTGGGTCGAGATCCGCTGGTTATTTTCATCAAAGCCAATAATTTTAGCTGACATAATCAAATCTCCGTGAGGAGTAAGGAGTGAGGAGTAAGGTGTGGGCTTTTCTCGCCTCACGCTTCTCGCTTCACGCCTCACACGTCCTTAACATACGTATTGAATCTGTAGTTTGTCGGCAACGGCGTGGTCGGTGGCGACCAGTGCGTCGGCCCGGCCAACCGGCAGCGAGCTGTTGCCGATCGGCGCCATCAGTTTCTTGAGCTCGGTATCCATCGCCAGGAAGTAATTGACGATGTTTTGTGCGACCTTTTCCGGGTCGAGACGTCGCACCAGTGGTGGCTCCTGGGTGGTGATGCCGACCGGGCAGAGCCCGGTATTGCAGGCGTTGCAGCGGCCCTGGTCGTTGCCGACGCAGCCGGCCATCTGCAGGATCAATTTGCCGCTGAAGACACCGTTAGCGCCGAGGCAGATCATCTTGAAGGCATCGGCCGCAAGGTCGCCGGTCTTACCCAGCCCACCGGCGGCCCAGAGTGGAATCTGGCCCTGACGCCCCTGGGCGGTCGCAGCCAGATAGCAGTCGCGCAGCTTGGAGACGATCGGGTGGCCGGTATGGTCGAGACTGACCTCGTGGGCCGCTCCGGTTCCGCCATCGACGCCGTCGAGGAAGAATCCGCCGACGATATTGTAGGGATCACGCACCAGGTTATTGAAGACCGAAACCGAGGTCGCAGATGCAGCGACCTTGATCGCAACCGGCACGCGGAACTTGAAGGCGGCGTTGAAGGAGAGGAACATCTTCTGCACGCTCTCTTCGATTGAATAGAGCCCCTGATGGTTCGGCGGTGACAGCAGGTCGGTTTTGGGGACACCGCGAATCGCCTGGATGTGCTCGGCGACCTTCTGCGCCATCAGCAGTCCACCGTCGCCAGGCTTGGCACCCTGGCCGATCTTGATCAGCACTCCGGCCGGGTCTTCGATCATGTGCGGCATCGCCTTGGCGATTCGGTTCCAACCGAAGTGGCCCGAGGCGATTTGCAGGATCATATACTTCAGGTAGCGCGATTTCAGCAGGCGCACCGGAACACCCCCCTCGCCGGAGCACATCCGCACGGGCAGGCCACACTCTTCGTTGAGATAGGCGACCGCCATGGCGACCGCTTCCCACATCCGCCAGGAGAGGGCGCCGATCGACATGTCGCCGATGATCACCGGATAGATCCAGTTGACCGGCGGTGTGGTTCCGGTGATCTGCAGCAGACCGTCGGGACCGATACCCATGGGTAGTTTTTGCGGCGGTAGAATCCGGCCGAAGGGCGCCAGCATATCGAAGGCGTGGCGCTGGGCGTCGAGACTCGGGTCGGTCATCTGCGAGATGCGGCCGACCCGGATTTTATCGAGGGTTCGCACCGTAGATTCCAGATTCTTACGTCCACCCCGTTTGATCGACTCACCGCCCAGGCAGCGGGTGATGATCGGGTGGCGCGAGTCGGGATTGCGTACCGGGCCGATGGCGTCGTTGGGGCAGATCTTCTCGCAGATGCCGCAACCGCGGCAGTAGTTCTTGATCGACTTGACCTGGCGAATCACCGGCACTGCAGAGAAGCGCGCCTTGGGCTCGGGGAATTCGCTCTCGGAGAAGACCAGACGCCGCCGTTCAACCTTGGCTTCGATGGCGCGAAATGAGCAGGCCGCGACGCAGGAACCGCAGAGGGTGCAGCGATGGGCGTCATAGCGGATCTTCCACGGAAGATCGTTGGGGGTGATGTCCTGTACTTTCATTGTTTCCATCGCTGAACCTCCAGTTTGTCATCGATCGTCACGATCTCGCGTTCGTGGGGGTAGATATCGGTCTCCCAGTCGCGGTCCGGAAGAACCTCATTGATGCCGCAGACCTCGGATGAGAATACGACCGTATCCTCGGTCCGGCCGACCACTATCGGGCGCAATTTCTTGGCATCACAGCAGGTGAACAGGGTGTTGTCCGGCAGTACGCCGATGATCGTATTGGGACCGTTGATCTCGAGGTGGCCGAGGGATTGACGGATCGCCTTGAGTTGCTGGGCGTCGTCGCGCTTCTCAATGTCGCCGAACGGCAATGGGGTCACCACGTGCTTGAAGTAACGCAACGGCCAGCCAAGCTCGCGATGAATATAGTGCAGGGTGTAGAGAAAGCACTGTGAGTCGGACTCGAAGCCGATGTAGCCGCGATGCAGCTTGCGCTGGAACTCGACATTCTTGAGGTAGAAGGTATTTTCGCCGTTGGCCAGCGCGGTGTAGCCCTGCAGGTGGAAAGGGTGGGCGGCATAGCGAACGATGTCGTAGTTGGTGTTCTGGCGACACTGGGTGGTAATGACCTTGGCGGTGAGCTTGGTGTCGGGCTCCCAAAGGCGGAAGTAGGTGCCGATGTCGCGTGGATTACCGATCTCCTTCAGGGTGATGACGTCAGGCCAGAAGGAGTAGGCAAAGCCTTCTTCGTTCGGTTCGAGGGCGTTACGCAGCTGCAGGCGCATGTCGAGCAGCAGGTCCTCCTTCACCTTCTGTTCGGCGTTGCGGTAGGATTTGGGATAGTCAAATGTTTCGAAGACGTAGTTTGGCATCGCGTTGATATCGAGGCCGGGACGATCATCGGTTTCAGGAACCCACTGCATCACCCGCTGAAAGCCGGCCTGATGCAAGATGTCTTCGGCCAGCCTGACCCCTTCGTCGGTAGCGGCCATCGACAGGGTAGGGAGATGTTTGTAGTTTTCAAAAACGCCACCGAGGTCGTGCATGACCATGGCGAATCCGGAATTGTCATGCCCTTTTTGCTGTGACTGCATCAATTGCAGTGCCATGCTCGGGTGTACATAGTTGAGGCTTTTGATAGCTCCGATGCGACACATTTGGTTAGGACTCCTTCTTTGGATGGAATACCCCGGTGCGGACAATGGTGAGCACAGGGAGACATAGGTCTTTCAGCAGGTTCTATGCCGTTTTTTGATGTGGATGGGGTTGTGTCTGGCCTAGATGCTTTAAGTCGCTGAAATCAAAGCATAATATTTGTGTTTTTTGCAGTTTTTCTGCCGGACGTAGACGTGAGTATTTCTGTGAAGCGACAACCGGTTTAGCTTTTCTGTGTTTGGCTGAGTGGTTTTATTACACACTATGTCTGCTGTGTTATCGCAGCTAGAGAGCGCAGGCTCACATAAAAAAGCCCACAACCTTTACTGGTTGTGGGCTAGTGAAGTTTTGTTGGAAGAGACTCTGTCAGAGTTCAACCACCCAGTTATGCTTGTCGGGCTGACGACCATATTGAATATCGGTCAGGTCCTTGTAGAGTTTCATGGTTAGTTCCCCGGTTTCGCCGTTGCCGAGCTGAACGCAGTTGTCCTGATAGCAGAAGGAGCCGACGGGTGAGATAACCACAGCAGTGCCGGTGCCGAAGGCTTCCTTGAGGCGACCACTTACGGCACCTTCCATCACTTCATCGACCGAGAGGGCTCGTTCCTCGATCTGGTAGCCCATCTCCTTGAGCAGATGCAGTGCCGAACGACGCGTGATGCCATCGAGGACCGTACCCTTGAGCGGCGAGGTAATGATCTTATCATCGTAGAGGAAGATCATGTTCATGCTGCCGACCTCTTCGACATACTTCTTTTCGCGGGCATCGAGCCAGAGGACCTGGTCGTAACCTTTTTGAGCGGCCTCACGCGCCGCCATCAGGCTGGCGGCATAGTTACCGCCGGTTTTGGCTTCACCGGTACCACCGTGGGTGGCACGCACGTAGTGATCGGAGATCCAGATTTTAACCGGAGCGATCCCCCCCTTGTAATAGGCGCCGACCGGCGAAAGGATGATATAACAGAGATACTGATCGGCCGGACGCACCCCGAGAAATGCCTCAGTGGCGATCATGGTCGGACGGATATAGAGGCTGGTCCCCTCACTCTTCGGAACCCAGTCCGATTCGAGGCGGATCAACTCAAGCAGCGAATCGAGAAAGAACTTTTCATCGACCTCGGGCATACACATCCGCTCGGCGCTACGATTGAAGCGCGAGATGTTATCCTGGGGACGGAAGAGGGCGATCGAACCGTCGGCGCGGCGGAAGGCTTTGAGTCCTTCGAAGATCTCCTGAGAGTAGTGCAGGACCGTGGCCGCCGGGTCGAGAGAGAAGGGGCCGTAAGGCTG
This sequence comes from Geopsychrobacter sp., assembly GCA_030620915.1. Lineage (GTDB taxonomy): Bacteria > Desulfobacterota > Desulfuromonadia > Desulfuromonadales > Geopsychrobacteraceae > Geopsychrobacter. Next base: position 7,197 of record JAUXIR010000032.1, read on the forward strand.
GATACGTGCGGAATGCCAGCCCTGTTTACGGTCGAACTCCATGACGAACATGCGGTCGGTGAACTCTGTACCGAAAGCCAGCTGCGATTCGTCTTCGATCTTCGCCTTCGGGTTGTTCAACGGAAGGATATCGAGTTTCATTTCACGCCCTCCTACACAAGGAATTAAGGAATTGTTGTTCTTATCACGAACCGGGCGGATGCCGCAAGACTAGAGAGTTGCAGCAATATCGAGGGGACGGGGGGGGGATGCAGGTTGAACTGAAGTACGGGCATGGAAATCAGCGCGGAGAACTCCCTTTTGCGGCTTCAGTGCTGCAACAAGGCAGGTTGAGCTGGCGATCATCTCCAGGGTGGAGAACCCAAAGATATGGCTTTGGATGAATTGCCCGCGCAACCCCAAACCCTGATTATCCCTGATGGCGGACTGGTACTGCCGAGAATTAATGGTAAGATTTAGAAATTCTAAGATAATCTGGTTCTAGAGACGCTTAGCCAGCAAGGACACCAAAAGCGATTTCAACGGAGAGTCGCAGAGAAAGACAGAGTTGGAGAGAAGAACGAACTCTTCTGTTTGGATTTTAACTCGAACGAGGGTTCCGGTTCTCTCTGCGTTTCTCTCCTCATCTCAGTCTCTCCGTTGAAAAAAGGTTTCAAGGTGTCTCGCTCGAATTTTTGATTTGTTTCACATCGGGAGATTCAGCCTCAATGACAAAAGAAGAAGTACTGCAGCAGGTGATCGACTCAGGTTCACTGCCGACGCTATCGACGGTGGCCTCTAAACTGATCAGCTTGACCGCCAAAGAAGACACCACGATTTTCGATATCACCAAGCTGATTTCATTGGATATTTCGTTGTCGGCCAAGGTGCTTAAGGTGGTCAATTCCTCCTTCTATAATTTCCCCAACGAGGTCGGTACCATTCAACAGGCAGTGGCGATTCTCGGCACCAACGCGGTGCGTTCGTTGGTGCTCTCCTTTTCATTTCTCAACATGGAGCGCGCTAATGTTCCAGGCGGATTCAGTTATGAAGAGTTCTGGGAGCGTTCGCTGGCATCGGCTGTCTCGGCCAAGTTGTTGATGGGCAAGATTTGTGATGACGATAGCGAAGAGGTTTTTACCGTTGGACTGCTGGCCAACCTCGGGAAGCTGATTCTGTCAACCGCCTTCTCCGAGCGCTACTGCAAGATTCTTAGTCAGGTTGCAGATGGTGAAAAGAGCCTGGATCAACTCGAAGATGAATTGATCGGTGCCGACCATGCCTATATCGGCTGTGAGGCGGCGCAGTATTGGCATTTTCCTGAAAGCCTGACTCTGCCGATTGCTTATCATCATGATCCCGACAGCTATACCGGGAGTGACCCGCTGATGAAGCGCAATATCGAGATTGTCTATCTCGCCGGGTTGCTTGCCAATATCCTTTATTCAGGCAAGCCGATCGACTATCATCGACCATTTCGTGAGCAGGCCAAGAAACTTTTTTCGCTTGATGATGAAACGATTGATGATTTGCTGCGACGGGTCAATGTTGAGGTCGCTCAGGCGGCCGAGTTTTTCGGCATCAAGATCGGCGGTACGCTGTCGATTCCCGAACTGCTGCAGGAGGCGAATATCGAGCTCAGTCAGCTCAATATGTCGTATGAACAGATAAATCGAGAACTGGTCAAGGCCAAGATTCAGCTTGAAAAATTGACGACCGAACTCGAAGAGAAGAATACCTATCTTGAAAGCATCGCCAATCTGGATGGCCTGACCGAGGTCTATAACCATCGTTATTTCCAGATTTTTCTTGAAAAAGAGCTCAATCGCTCACTACGGCGCGACCTGGAGATGAGCCTGATCCTTTGCGATATCGATAATTTCAAGAAGTTCAACGATTTCCACGGCCATCAGGTCGGGGATTTTGTGCTGCGTGAAGTCTGCCGTGCTTGCAGCGAGCAGATTCGCGAATATGATCTTATCGCTCGTTACGGCGGCGAAGAGTTTGTCTTTGTGCTGCCGGAAACCGGGCCCGCCGAGGCGATGATCGTCGCTGAAAAGCTGCGTGAAGCGGTCGCAGGCGGGGAATTCTTCTTTGAAAAGATGAGTTACCGGGTGACGATGAGCCTCGGTGTCGCCAGCCTCACGCCCGGCGGGAAGGTCAAGCGCAGTGAGTTGATCGAGGCCGCCGACAAGGCGCTCTATCAGGCGAAGAAGAAGGGCAAAAACCGCTCCGAGCAATCCCAGGAGAAGAGCGGCTGGTTCAAGAAGCGCTAGAGGCGTGAGGCATGCTGGACATTTAGCCTTCTCCTGTTCAATAATGGGACCGTTAACTATTTCGGGGTGCGGGTACCTCAAGCGAGGTAGCGCGCCCCTTTCATTTAGCCCTTGAAC
>JAUXIR010000084.1 GCA_030620915.1 Geopsychrobacter sp.
CCTACGGGTCGTCACCGGGGAATATAAGCTTCAAGACCTGATGTTCTCCGACGAGGTTTTTATCAGCTCGACCTCGCTGGAGGTCATGCCTGTCGTCAAGGTGGATGCGTTCACCATCAATCAAGGCCTGGTCGGCCCCGTTGCCCGGAGACTCCGTGACGAACTTCACCAGGATATGGCTAATTTCTGCTAGGGTACAGTCTTGGCGGCCCACCGGTTGGCCTGTGCGACTCCCGGTAAGGAGAAAAAGAATGGAAGGCATAGGGGATGGCCAGGGACCGGAGCCGACGTTGACCAGTTGCTCTCAACCCCTCATTGTCAGCGTAGCGCCTAACGGGGCTCGCAGGACCAAGGCGGATCACCCGGCCCTGCCGATTTTCGACCGGGAGTTGGCCGAAACCGCCGTTTCCAGCCGGGCCGCCGGTGCGGCCATGCTCCATTTGCACGTCCGCGATTCGGCCGGGCGGCATACCCTGAACCCGGAGGCCTATCGCAGCGCTACGGCGGCCATACGCCAGGCAGTGGGGCAGGAGTTGATTATCCAGGTGACGAGCGAAGCGGTGGGGATGTACGCTCCTGAGGAGCAGATGGCCATGGTCCGGACATTGCGGCCCGAAGCCGTTTCCCTGGCCTTGCGCGAGCTCATCCCGACGGCTGCCGATGAGTCCTCTGCCGGGGCTTTCTTCGCCTGGCTTGGCAAGGAACGCATCCTGCCCCAGTACATTCTTTATTCAGCCGCAGAGGTGAGCTGGTTTCATGAATTGAGAAGGCGTGGGCTGGTGCCTGGGGAGCGCCCCTTTGTCCTCTTCGTTCTTGGACGCTACGGCAGCGGCCAGCAGGGCGATCCCGTGGATCTGCTCTCTTTTCTGGCGGCCCATGAGTCCAAATGCCCCTGGGCCGTCTGCGCCTTTGGCTCGCAGGAGGCGGCGTGCACGATTAGTGCAATCGGCTTGCAGGGGCATACCCGGGTCGGATTTGAAAATAACCTGCTTCTCAGCGATGGCAGCCTCGCCTCGGATAATGCCGCCCTGGTCGCGCAAAATGTTGCCGCAGCCCAACTGCTAGGCCGGGAACTGGCAGATGCCGACAAGGCCCGAGAACTGTTGGGCTGCGAATAAAGCGGGTCGATAGGTCAATGCCGTCTCCACCCATGGCACCAGTGGGCAACAGGAATGCATATTCTTGCCTAAATCGACCACCTCAAAAGTATGGGGTAGCCAGAGTACTAAATACCCTGCAATGTAAGAATGGCCACACCAATTTCTGAGGTGGCCAATTTCATGTCTGATTGATGGTGACTTGTAAGCCCCGTAAGAAAAATCTTTTTCTGGGCTGTTTAGCCCCCATTCTACCCACCACCAAAATAACTATTCAGGGCATTATTTTTTCTCGGTTAGCCAGTAAAACCCGTAGCCGGGAATCACTAGACTGTTTTTGAAGATATCGGGGCTCTCCCCCTTGACCAGGTCGACAAGCTGGCCGTATTGCGCTCCCCAGCTGCCGACATCCTCAAGATTCAGGTACTGCGGCGTATTGCTGAAATTGGCGACCACCAGGACCTGCTCGCTCGACTGACTGAGGTGATAACGTCCGAACACGAACAGGTGCGGGTTTTCGACCTCGATCAATTCCCGATTGTTGAAATCGGCAAAGACCTCTACCTCTTTGCGCACCGCGATCATCCTCTTAAGCGCGCTGAAGATCTTGTACTCGACGGTTCCGGGAGTATTCCTGCGCGCGGCCTTGTCCCAGTCGATCGATGGCCGGTGCACCCACCTGCTGTCCCCCTTCTTGTGCGGGTCGTCACGGTAGGAATCGTCATTCAGCGTGCCGATCGCGTCACCATAGTAGAGCAAGGGGATGCCACCAAAGGAGAGAATCATGCCGTGCAGCAGCAGGATCAGCTTGATCGCGTCATCAATCGCCTGATCATCGCCACATTCCAGGGCATGTTCCACCCCCACCAGAGAGGCGAGCGAACCGGAGATGCGCGTGTCCCCGGTTTTGCGGTTCTGACCGAAGGGTAAACCCCGGGCATGCGAATCGGAGAACTGGCCGGTGAAGTAATCGACGAGAAACTTGCGGTGGCTGCTGGGCTCATAGTCGCAAAGAACAATGTCCCGGTCATCGAAGCCGAGGCCGATATCGTCATGACCGCGGATATAATTGAGCCAGGTGGCGCGCTCCAGCTTGACCGGCAGGCTCTTGATCCCTTGGTTCAAGAGCCGTGCATTCTTGGTCGCCACCGCATCCCACATCAACGCCATAAAGGTGGCGTTGTAGGCGATCTCGCACTCCTTGGCGATGATCGCATCCTCGCCGAAATACTTGATCACCTCCACCGGGGCGACGATCGCTTCGGCAATAAACACCACCCCCGGCGCCGTGACCTGGCAGCAGTCCTTGAGCAGCTGCAGGATCAGGTGCGCCTCGCGTTCATTCTGGCAGGTGCTGCCGATTTTCTTCCACAGAAAGGCCACCGCGTCGAGACGCAGGATATCCACCCCCTGGTTGGCCCAGAACAGGATAATGTTGAGCATTTCAATGAAAACCGCCGGGTTGCTGTAGTTGAGGTCCCACTGGTAGTCGTTGAACACGGTCATCACCCAGCGCCCCATCTCCTCGTCCCAGGTGAAATTGCCCGGTGCCGTCTCGGGGAAGATCTCCGGCATGCTCTGCTCGAACATGTCGGGGACATTGCGGGTTTCAAAGGTGTAGTAATAATCCTGGTAGAGCGGATTGCCGGCGCGCGCCTGCTGCGCCCAATAATGGCTGTTCGAGGTATGATTGACCACCACATCCAGCACCAGCAGGATATCGCGCTGGCGCATCTCCTCGGCCAGGCGATTGACATCTTCGAGTGTCCCGACCAGCGGGTCGATCTCGCGGAAGTCGCTGACCGCGTAGCCGCCGTCGCTGCTCCCTTCAGGGCAGAGCATGATCGGCATGACGTGCACCAGGTTGACCCCCAACTCCTGGAAATAGTGCAGTCGTTCGCGCAGGCCTGCTAAGTTCCCGGCAAAACCGGTGCAGTACAACGCCATGCCGACCCACTTCTGGCTGAGAAACCAGTTGTAATCCTTCTCCCTGGCCAGATCGATCTCTCTTAAGTTTTCCGGTCGCTTGATGTACTTCCGGGCCATGGTTTCGACCAGCCGCTGGGCCTGTTTATTGAAATCAGGACGATCTCCGTACAGCTTGTCGAACAGTGAATGGATGGCGTAGAAATTGGCTCCGAGCCGGGTATAGAAGTGGCGCAGATCCTGTCGGGAGATTTCCGGCTTGATGCGGTTGAGAATATCGTTCAGCAGCGAGTGGGCAACCTGTTCGTACATAGTCTTCCTTCGTCGGGTCTGGTGTGTACCGTTTCCTCCCCCTGAAGCTAGCCTAGGGTATCGATGAAAGTTCGATAAAAAGCCTGCCCGTTGGTCGTTGCACCGCGCAGGCCGACCACCTTGCTGGCAAACCGCTGGGCGGCAGCGAGGGCCGCGGGGATCGACCAGCCGGCCAAGAGGCCGTGGATGTAGACCGCGCTGAAGGCATCGCCGGCACCGACGGCGTCGATGAACTGCAGCGCCGGCTCAGGAACAACCCGATGGACCTCCCCGCCGGACGTGCGGACCAGGGCGCCGGCCTCCCCGCGGGTCAGGATCACCTGCTCGAGCGAAAAGCGTTCTTGAAACTCGGTAACCGCTTGTTCTAAATCGGTTGCCGCGAAACCCAGCGACTGCAACTCCTGCTGATTCAGTTTGACCCAGCGTGCCCGTGTCAGCCAGCGTTGCACCTCCTCAAGCTGCCACCAGGGGTCGCGCAGATTGACATCGAGGAAAACTGCCAATCCGTGATGCTGCAGCAGCCGGGACAGGGCGGTTCGTGAAACCTGGTTCCGCAACCCCAGGGTACCATGATAGAGGATGCCGGCGGAAATGGCTGGACAGAGCTGGTCCGCCACGATGAAATCATAGGCGCAATCGGGGACGATATGGTAATGCGGCTCAGTGTCGACAATCTGGACCACCACGCGCCCGGTCGGGTGTTCTGGGTCGAGCTGCACCCCCTCAGCACTCATCCCCCAGGCCGCCATGGCCTGCAGAATTTCATGGCCTGGATCGTCATCACCAACCCGCGAGATAAACTGCGGGCAATCCCCCAGGGCCTGCAGATGCCAGGCGACATTGAAGGGCGCTCCGCCGAGGACCTTTTCCCCGGTCGGAAAGAGGTCGAAGAGCACTTCACCAAAGATGTACGGTCCAGGGGCAGATTTCATGTTCAAAGCTCAATCCCTTGCAGTTGCGGGCGAAACTCCGGGTGAAAATGCCAGACCCCCTGCAGAACGCCCGCAGCATAATTCCCCCCGAGCGAAAAACCGCTCTGCTGCGCTAGGTAGAGGGAGTCGGCATGGCCGCTCCGGCTGGCCATCTTACAGGCAAGTTGCTTTACCTCTTCGCTGGCGTTGGCGACCAGAACCGAGCAGACAGAGCTGCCGAGGACCGGCAGGTCGTTGCCACTGTCACCGGCGAAGAGCACCTCGTCGTGAGTATAACCCAACTGCTGCTGCAGAAACTGCAGCCCATGCCGTTTGGTGGCGGTTTGCGGCAGCACATCGAGCAGGCCGATCTGCTTCGGCTCATCGACACTCCAGATCAGGCTGGCAGCCACATCGAGCTCAGCCAGCCGGTCTTGCATGCGCTGCATCACCCGGTCTTGGTCTGCATCCAAAGGCAGATAGTAGCTCAACTTGAAGCGGTTCTGCTTCTTCTGTTCCTGCAGTGTCAGTGCACTGATCGGGCGCAGCGCCTGCTCAAGCTGCGCGTGGCTCTTGCCGCGCCAGTCTGTGGCAATCTGCTCCTCCCAAAGCTCCATTTCAAACCAGTCCCCGTCGCTGCACTGGTAGAGCTTGCTGCCGACATCGGTGATGGCATAGTCGGGTTCAGGCAGCGCGTAGTCTGCGATCGCCTGTTGCACCAGCTGCAGATGCCGTCCGGTGACGTAAGCCAGACGGACCTCGGGCTGCAGGCAAAACGCCCTGAACTGCTCGCGCGCAGCGGGATGTTCAGGCTGGCTGCCGTTGGGAATCACCGTGCGGTCCATATCGGTGCAAAGAAGCAGACGTTTTGGATTCATGGCGTAAGCCCCGCCTCTCTGGGGTCCCGGCAGGCGCCGAAGAAATCGTAATATTCGAGGGCTTCAAGGATCCCTGCGGCGTGCGGCTGGCTGGAGAAATAGACCCGCTCGATATCCACCAGCTGCGACAATTCTTCCTCATGACGGTTGGCGACAACCGCAGCCAGGGTATTGCCGCGCATCATGTCTTCGTCGGCACCGGACCCGCCGGCGACAAACACCGCCTCGAGCGGGATACGCTTGTGTTCGGTAACATAGCGCAATGCGGTTCCCTTGGCAGCACGCATCGGCAGAATATCAAGATATTGGCCGAACGCCATCTGTACATGCACCGACTGCTCTTCCTGATGCAGCAGGGTCTTGATCGCCTCGAGATCGGCACGCTCCGGGTCGATATAGTAGCTGAGCTTGAAACGGCTCTGTTCCAGCTTCGGCTGGGGTTTCAAGCCGGGTAGTTCGGCCAGTATCTTTCTCACCTTATGGGGGGCCCACTGGTAATCGATATGCCGCGCCCAGGCGATATCGGCGATCAACTCCGGGGCATAGTAAATCTCCGTGCCGCTGCTGGTGATCAATACATCCGGCTCGGGGATTTTATGCTTTTTCATCAGTTTCAGGGCAGAATCGAGTCGCCGGCCGGTGGCCAGCACAAAATAGCTGCTGGTGCGATGCTTGCGCAAAACCGTGATCAACCTCTGCAGCGCCTGATCATCGCCGATCAGGTTCTGGTCGAGGTCGCTGACAATCGCCCGGTCACGATACAGACCGGAGCGGGCCGGAACCGGATGGTGAACCAGCCGCTCCGAACGCTGCGCGATCGGCGTCATCAGCTCCAGATAGCGCTGCGCGTGGGCATCCCAGGCATAATGCACGCGCACCCCTTGCAACCCCTTGTCGCGGCATTTTTCCCAGAGCTTATTATCACTCAGGAGGTGTAACAGGGCGTCGGTAATAGTTGCGGGTTCCAGCGGGTCGATCAACAGGCCGTTTCCGCAGTTGCTGATGATATCCCGCGGCCCGCCATCTTCGGTCGCTACGATCGGCAACCCGGAGGCGGCCGCTTCGATCAGGGTCAGGCCGAAGGGTTCGGTCAGCGCCGGGTTGACGAAGACACCACCGGTGGCCGCGGCGATCCGGTAGATCAGCGGAACATGACAGCGTTCATGATGCTTTGGCAGGGCCACCCTGCCGTAGAGATCGTAACGATCGATAGCGACCAACAGCTCGTGAAAAACCTCCTGTGCCCCCTCTTCAAGATCATCGATATCGTCCCGGTTGCCGGCCACGATCATCAGGTTGGCCTGTTGTTGCAATTCGGCAGATTGCCCGTAAGCCTCCACCAATGCAGTAATGTTTTTCCGCTTGTCCGGCCGGGATAAGGCCAGGATAAGTGGTTTGTCAGGATCTTTCAGATGGCGGACCAGCTCGCTGAAGAGCGGAGTCTTCACTTCCCCCCCTTCCGGCGGCATGAACTGTTTGAGGTTGGTTCCGGGGGGAATGACCCGCATCTGCTCGGGCTGATAGTGATCGTAGAGTTCGTACTGTACCTTGA
>JAUXIR010000178.1 GCA_030620915.1 Geopsychrobacter sp.
GTCTTATGGCGTTTGTGCTGGTCTTTCCCTGGGTCTTCGATACCTATCAGAGCACCATCATGATATCGGCCCTGATCTACGTGGTGTTGGGTCTGGGCCTCAATATTACGGTCGGTTTGGCCGGGCTGCTCGATTTAGGTTATGTCGCATTCTTTGCCGTCGGTGCCTACGCCTACGCCCTGCTGAACCACCACTTCGGGCTCGGTTTCTGGATCTGTCTACCACTGGGTGCCGCGATTGGTGGCCTGTTCGGTGTGGTGCTCGGCTTTCCAATCCTGCGGCTGCGCGGTGATTATCTGGCGATCGTCACCCTCGGGTTTGGTTCCATCGTCAAGATCGTTCTAGAAAACTGGAGCGATTTCTCCTTCGGCCCCAGCGGTATCGCGAATATCGACCGGCCCGGTCTGTTCGGCCTGGATTTGGATATCTCCGGCTCCATGACTTACATCTATGACCTCATGATCGGCCTGGTGATTCTGACCATCATCGTCACCGGACGGCTGAAGAAGTCGCGTATCGGTCGAGCCTGGATTGCTCTGCGTGAAGACGAGATTGCCTGCGTTGCCATGGGGATCGATATGGCCCGCACCAAGCTGTCGGCCTATGCGCTCGGTGCTTGTTGGGCCGGTATGGTCGGCGTGCTCTTTGCGGCCAAGACCACCTTTATCAACCCGGCGAGTTTCACCTTCATGGAATCGGCGATTATCCTCTCGATCGTTGTTCTGGGTGGAATGGGTTCGATCCTCGGGGTTATCCTCGGTGCGTTGATTCTGATCCTGATGCCCGAGTATCTGCGTGCCTTCTCGGAGTATCGGATGCTCATTTTCGGCGCCGCGATGGTCCTGATGATGATCTTCCGCCCGCAGGGAATTATCAGCAATATTCGTCAGAAATATGAATCTAAGGGATTGAAGGAAAAACCTGAAAATGTCTGATACCGAAAAACATGTATTGCTCGAGGTCAAGGGCCTGACCATGGATTTCGGCGGCCTGCGCGCCGTCGATTCGATCGATCTGACCGTCTCCGAAGGTGAGATCGCCGCCCTGATCGGTCCTAACGGTGCCGGGAAAACCACATTTTTCAACTGTGTCACCGGTATCTATACCCCAACCAAGGGGGATATCCTGATTCACCCCAAGGGGAAGCCGACTCGGCGGATCAACGGCTGCAAGCCGAATGTGGTGACCTCGCTGGGGATGGCGCGTACCTTTCAAAATATCCGGCTTTTCCCCGATATGACGGTGCTCGAGAATGTCATGATCGGCCGCCACTGTCGGACACATACCGGTATTATCGGTGCTATTCTGCGCGGTGCCTCTGCTCGCAAAGAGGAGCAGCAGATCGTTGAGTTCAGCTATGATTTGCTCGAAAAGGTTGGACTGGCTGAGTTTGCCAACGAGTTTTCCAAGAATCTTCCCTATGGGGCGCAACGAAGACTGGAAATCGCGCGGGCGATGGCGACCGAGCCCTTCCTGCTGCTGCTCGATGAACCGGCCGCCGGGATGAATCCGCAGGAAACCGCCGAACTCGATGCCTTGATCTGCCGCATTCGCGACGTCGAGAGGATGGCAATCTTGTTGATTGAGCATGATATGAAGCTGGTGATGAACATCTCCGACCGGCTGCATGTCATGGAGTATGGCAAGAAGATCGCGACCGGTACCCCAGATCAGATCAAAGACAATCCTAAAGTGATCGAAGCCTACCTCGGAGAAGAAACCGATGCTTGATGGCGTCGCAAAATTCTCCGCTTAACGGCGTTGTCATGTTTTTCAGGATCTCGACATACGTGAGTATGCCTTCGGCCCCGAAAAAACACTCCGCCTTGTTCAACGAATTTTTTGCTTAGCCATCTACTGATTTAGTGAGAAGAGGCCGATGCTTAGACTACAGAATATCCAGACCTACTATGGAAATATCCAGGCGCTGAAGGATGTCACGATCGATATTGCAGAGGGTGAGATTGTCACCCTGATCGGCGCCAATGGCGCCGGCAAGACCACGACCCTGATGTCGATCTGTGGTATCACCCCCCCGCGCAAGGGGGAGATCGCCTTCAAGGGCAGCCGGATTCACCATCTCAAACCCGAGGAGATCGTTAAACTCGGTATCTGTCAGGTCCCCGAGGGGCGGCGGATCTTCCCAGACATGACGATTGTCGAAAATCTTGATATGGGTGCCTTCCTGCGCAAAGATAAGGCCGCGATCAAGACCGATCTCGATATGGTGTTCGATCTGTTTCCGATCCTCGAACAACGGCGTAGTCAGCTGGGCGGAACCCTGTCGGGTGGAGAACAGCAGATGCTCGCTATTTCGCGCGCACTGATGGCCCGCCCGCGTCTATTGCTGCTCGACGAACCCTCGCTCGGTTTGGCACCGCTGATCATCCAGCAGATCTTCGAGATCATCAAGAAGATCAACAAGGAGAACGGCACCACCATCTTCCTCGTCGAGCAGAACGCCAATCAGGCGCTTAAGCTCGCCGATCGCGGTTATGTCATGGAGAACGGCCGGATTACGCTGGTCGACAAGGCTTCGGCGTTGCTTGAGAACGATGAGGTACGAAAGGCCTATCTGGGGATGTAGCATTTCAGCTAAATATTGATGTTCATTCAAGCCAACCTTTGCTTCGTAGGGGTTGGCTTTTTTATTGTCCTCAGCCTCCTGGCTGCTCAAGGAATAAAATTGCGTTACAATTAGTTCAAAACTCTGCTGCCTGTTTGGAGATATCCAAATGCAAAGACTCAAGGAGTGCTTGAACCAAATCGAAGGCAAGGGTTACCGGGCCTACAAACAACTGGCAGGTCGTTACCGGTTCGACAATTTCTGCTTGAGTGTCGATCATGTTCAGGGTGACCCCTACGCCTTGCCTTCGCGCATCAGCATCCAGGTGGATGGGGTTCAGCATGGCTTGCCGGCAGAGCTCTGGTCGACCCGGGTTCGCCAGACTGCGCTCGAAGATTTTCTCGGGCGCGCCATTGCAGGTGCGATCGGGACGCATGTCAAGGGACGGCGCGGCACGGGTCACAGCGGCCAGATCCGCATTGCGACCAGTGGCCAGCAGATATTGCGGCGCAATGCGGTGCTGGTCGAGGGTTCCTCTATTGAGGCCCGCCTGCTGCTGGCCTTACCGGCCGACGGCCGCTCAGCGCGGGTATCAGACGCGCGTGCGATGTTTTTTGATGAACTGCCCCAGTTGGTGGCGGAGGGCCTGCTTTACCCCGGACGAGATCTGGCACCGCTCTATCGTCAGGTGGAACAGGTCGAGGATCAGGATTATCTGCGCAACTGGTTGGTTGAAGCGCAGGCCGTGGCCTTTGTGGCCGATCATTCACTGCTGCCGCGCCATAGCGGGATTGATGATCGTCCTCTGGTCGCTGGCGTCCCCTTCGATTCTCCTGAAAGTCTACGTCACAAGGTAGCTCTACCCAATAGTGGGGAGATCAGTGGCATGCTCATTCCGCGTGGGGTCACGCTGATCGTGGGTGGTGGCTTCCATGGCAAATCGACCCTGTTGCAGGCCCTGGAACGCGGGGTCTACAACCACCTGCCCGGTGACGGTCGCGAACTGGTGGTCACCACCGCCACTGCGGTAAAGATCCGCGCCGAAGACCATCGCGCCATCTGTCGGGTCGATATCAGTCCCTTCATCGGCACCTTGCCCGGTAATCGTTCGACCGAGGATTTTTCTACTGATAACGCCAGTGGCAGCACTTCTCAGGCCGCCAATATTATCGAGGCTCTGGAGTGCGGGGCCGACTGTCTGCTGATCGATGAGGATACCTCGGCGACCAATTTCATGATCCGCGATCAGAGGATGCAACAGCTGGTCAGTTCCGAGCAGGAACCGATCACCCCGTTACTTCACCGGGTCCGCGAGCTCTACGAGGTCGAGGGGGTCTCCTGTGTCATCGTAACCGGCGGTTCCGGTGATTATCTGGCTGTCGCTGATCGGGTGATCATGTTGGACAACTATATCCCATGCGATGTCAGCGACAGGGCGGCGCAGTTGGCGGGGGAGCCTCCGCCTCGTGCCTCAGCAAAGGGACCACTGGACTCAGATAGAAAACGGCCGTTCGATGCCGGTCGGTTCGATTCTCGGCGGAGTGACGGCAAGCAGCGTATCGATGTTCGAGAGCCGAAACTGATCGATTATGGTTGCCACCGGATTGATCTGAACCGGGTGGAACAGTTGGTCGATCGCGGGCAGACTGAAGCCATCGGCCGTCTGCTCGATTACAGCGTGCGCCAATATGCGGGACACCCCGACGGCTTGATTGGCGCATTACAGCAAGCGTTGCAAGACGTTGAGGGACAGGGGTTGGACATCCTCTTCCCCTGGAAAGTCGGTCATCTGGCAATGCCGCGTTACTATGAGTTAGCAGCCGCTGCTAATCGTATGCGATTGGATGGCTAGTCCCTGTACCCCATAATCCTTCGCACCTTGGTGGTTATTTAACGCTCCAGCTGCGTTGTACTTTACAACTGTATAGCTACAGCTATGCAATTGAAAGCACGCCTTGTTGGCACGTCAAATTCCAGCGCAATCTTGCGAACTTTTATGAGATACATGGCACTAGGTTGTGATTGTGTTTCGCAATATTTAAATTCGGCCACCGCGCCTTACTTCCGCAGCCAGCCCTGA
>JAUXIR010000251.1 GCA_030620915.1 Geopsychrobacter sp.
AGGCGTTTGACATTCATGATGATTTTCATCCTTTCATCATGAACGTTTCCATATCCTGTTGTTCAGACTCATCTCATGTTAGAAACACGAGGGTCGCTTCAGACTCATTTCATTTTGGAAGAGGCTGGCATTTGCTTTTTCTCCCGACTGTTAGGTATACTCCGCAGCTATGCAGAAAATAATGAGTTTTATCGTTTCGCTGCTCCTCCTGCTCTGTACCACCAGCTTATCCGCTCAGCAGAGTCCCCCACCACTTGATAGCAGCCTGAATGCCCGCTTGCAGCAGGGGCTGGAATCCTGTTTGCAGGATTTACAGCTTGATGCGGCGGTGAAGCGGAAAAAGCTGAGCATCGCTTTGGTCGATATTACCGATCCCTTTGCCCCGCAGCTGGCAACGGTGAATGGTGATCAGATGATGTATGCCGCCAGCCTGCCGAAAATTGCCATCCTGCTCGGTGCCTTTGAGCGGATCTCTAGCGGCGAGATGGAGCTGGACCGGACAACCCGCGCGACTCTGACCCGGATGATCCGCAATTCCTCCAATCAGGCAGCCACCGAAATGCTCAACCGGGTCGGCAAATCCTATCTCGCGGAACTGCTGCAGTCGCCGCGTTACCGGCTCTACGATCCCGCGCGTAACGGCGGTCTCTGGGTCGGCAAGGATTACGGCAAGGCCGGTGCCTGGCGACGCGATCCGCTCGCGAACCTGTCCCACGGCGCCACGGCTTTTCAGGTGGCCCGCTTTTACTATCTGCTCGAAACCGGACAGCTGGTCTCACCGGAGATGAGCCGCGAGATGAAAGAGATCCTAGGCCAACCGGCAATCTGCCACAAGTTCGTCAAGGGGCTGCAGAGCTGCCAGCCGAGCGCCAAGATCTATCGTAAGTCGGGTTCCTGGCGCCAATATCATGCCGACAGCGCGATCGTCGAGCATGATGGCCGGCGTTACATCGCCGTCGCCCTGGCCGAAGATGCCCGCGGCGGCGAATGGCTGAAACGTCTGATCGTTCAGCTGGACGGTCTTATTCTGCAGAACCCTTCTTCTTAATCCGCCGACTGTTTTCAGCTTGTAACAAGCGATGGATCCGCATCGCCAGGGTCTGGTGGGCCACCGCTGAGTTGACCTTCAAGACATTTGAGCTGAGCGCCACCAGATAGTGCAGGGGGGGATCCCCCTGGGGGTCTTCGATGATCGCCACCGAGTTGAGCAGATTTCTCTCGTTCCCCTGGTAGTTCCGGCAGACAAAACCCTCCTCCGGCTGACAGCTGTAGAGCGAACCCGACTTGAAGTAGACTGCGGCCCTATCCAGTGCCGGGTGTGAGGCGTAGCGGATCCGTTTTTTAGTTATGTAGAGCAATTTTTTCAGCTCCAGGCTGGAAAACTGATCGACCAGCTGCCCCTGTTCCAATTTTAACAGCAACTCGAGCAGACTCCGGGTGTCGGCTCGGCTGCTTCCACCCGGAACCAGCTCCTTCCCTTTTGCGGTAAAGAAACCACCTTGGCGCAATCGCTCTGGGTCCAGGCCGTTGCGCTGCATCGCCTCGTGCAGGCCACTGATCAGCAACGGCATCAGTCTCTGCTTCGGCGTTCGCAGAAAAAAATCTGAAGCTGCTTTGGAATCGATCGGATAATTTTTTCCGAACTGCAGCATCAGCAGGTATTCACGCAGGACCATGGCGGCCGCAGCATTGGAGCTGGGTGAAAGCATCCAGTCGAGCCAGCTCCAGAGGTTGGCTCTATCCCCTTCAATAATCTTACGATAAATCAAGCGTTGTCGGTCGGCGTCCCAGAAGGGCACGCGATGGTTATCCATGCGGATGAACTGATCGGCCACCAGTTCCCTGGTGCGCAGCAGCTTGCGACGCGCCTCGATGTCGTTCGGGTAGCGATCGGCCAGACCCTGAAAAACAGCGACCGCAATAAGGATTTTACCGAGGCTGGCCGGGTTGAAATTCTTCTCTGCCCGATGTTCGGCGTAGACCGGTTGCCCGGGATCGCTCAGGTCGAGCAGCGAAAAACTGTAATTCCGCCGCTCTTTACCGAGCAGGCTGATGATTTTTCGACTGAGTTGCGGATCGGTCTCCGGTAATTCGATGAGCGGTTGCTCCAGCAGCTGCAGCTGGATCTGATCACTGCTCAAGAGTGCCCCCGGCGGCAATCTGTCTCCCGGGACCTTGCCGTGCTGAACCTGTCGGTTCCCTTCCAGGCGCGCAATCCCGGTTTGTTCCGCCGCGTCCAGGGGATAACCCCAGCAGGTCGTGGCATAGGTCAGCATCAGGAGCAACAGGATTGGGCGCCTCATGGTTCCTTCACCCTCGGGACTTGTTCGAGATTTACGACGGCGGTGGACCTGCCAGATTTGAGATCCAGTTGTTGCAGCAGGAGATCTTTATTCACCCGTTTGCTCTCCACTAACGGGCGGATCTGAAATAGGACGAATTTGCCGTTCAGGAAGCCGAACTCGATGTCTGCCGGTTGGCTGCTGCCGTTGGAATTGCGCAGTGCGGGGAAGCGGGACGGTAGCTCTTCGGCCATCTGCCGCAATATTTTAAGTTCCGCTCCGCTCAGGAGCTGTTCGGGCGCGCTGGCCGCCACCTCTTGTATCCCCCCCTGTGGCCGCAGAATGTGCTTCTGATCGGCACTGACCTGAGTCAGCAGACGGACCTTGCCGGTTTGCCTGTCGATCAGGAGTTCCTCGGAACGTTGACCGCTGACGGCGCCACCGACCCCTTCATTGACGGCAATTTGCAAGAAGCCACTGTTGCCGCTCGCCAGGTCTGTGGTCGCCATTACCCCCGACTTATCGGCGGGGACGCTCAGCATGAGCAGCACCGAGGCATAGAGCTGCTCGGGAGTACGCATATGGGCCTGCCGCCAGAGGAAGGCACGCTCGGTAAAGGGGGAGGCCCAGACGGTCCGAATCGCTTGAACGATGTTGGTGAAACCGACCACGTGGGGGACGGTTTTGTTCAGCCCGGCTCCGCTGAAGTTCGGCAGATCCTCGACGTTGGTGTCGCTGCGGACGAAGACTCCGTAGCTGCCGTCCGGGCCGAAGCGTTCTTTCAGCGCACTGCGTAATTCGTCGCGTAATTCCTGATCGAGAGGGGTGGATGAAATCTGCTCACGCAGCCGGGCGAGAAACATGCTCTGTGCTGCGGCATCCGGCAGTTCGGCGAGTCGCTGGTAGTTGCTGCGCATCCAGTCGAACAGCGAACGGCCATCCGGGCTGCGGGCCTGTTCGAGGAACTGGCGGAAACGGCCGAAGGGAATCACCAGCGCATCGGGAATCAGTTCCGGGTATATCTGTTTCAATTCACCCAGGTTGGCGCCCTTGGGCCCGGCGATCCGCCCGGAATCACCAGCGCGGAGTTGGTCCAGCCGGATAATATTGCGTTGCTGCAGGTTAAGCTTCTGGATGTCCGGCGCGATCAGAAAATCTGGCCGTTGCTCTCTTTGAGCGAAAATCGACCGCCAGTATTCACTGTCCGCTTCGATGTTGACCACCCCGCCCGGGCTGACGGCAACCAGGATCATTTCGCCCTGATGCCTGCTGAATTCAGCCAACAGATGCTTGTCGATCGCGATGTTGGGGATGCCGAGATTGCGGGCCAGCAGTTGGATGTGGGAGAGGGCGTTGCCCGCGCCCTGGGTGAGGATGCCGGCCACCGGCGGCAGATCTTCGACCGTTTCCGGCAGCAGGTAGATGCCATCCGCTGAAAAAGTGTGCTGCTGTGGATCTTCGA
>JAUXIR010000042.1 GCA_030620915.1 Geopsychrobacter sp.
ACTCTGGCATTTCGTAAGATTTGAGGTCGATGATGATTGCAGTCGGAAGCGACCATGGTGGTCTCGAAATGAAGCAGGCCATCTGCAGGTTGCTGCAAGAGCGTGGCCTCGAGTTTAGCGATCTGGGACCAGCCGACGATGGTTCGGTCGATTACCCCGATTTCGGCGTCAAGGTCGCAACCGCGGTTGCCAGTGGAGCCTGTGAAACCGGGGTGCTGATTTGCGGCACTGGTATCGGTATGTCGATTGCGGCCAATAAGGTCGATGGTATTCGGGCCGCCCTGGTTCACGACTCCTTCACCGCGCAGATGGCCAAGGAGCATAACAACGCCAATGTGTTGGTCTTGGGTGGTCGCGTACTGAGCATCGACCTGGGCTGTGAATTGGTTAGGGTCTGGCTTGACAGTACCTTTGAAAGCGGACGCCATCAGCAGAGGCTCGACAAGATTCATCAGATCGAAGCCGATCGAAAATAAGTTTATACATGTTCCTTACGGGGCGGCTTTGTCCGCCCCGTATCAATTCTAAATCCCAAAAAGGCCGGAGACTTAAAGCATGATTGAGAAATCCCTTGCCGGGTTTGATCCCGAAATCGCTGCAACGATCGCAGACGAGACCGCTCGCCAGGAATATAATCTTGAATTTATCGCGTCGGAAAACTTCGTCAGCGAGGCCGTTCTTGAGGCGCAAGGTTCTGTTCTGACCAACAAGTATGCAGAAGGTTATCCCGGTAAGCGTTACTATGGCGGCTGTGAAGAGGTCGACAAGGCAGAGCAGCTCGCCATCGATCGTGCCAAGCAACTCTTCGGTGCCGAGCATGTCAACGTTCAGGCCCACTCCGGGTCCCAGGCTAATATGGCGGTTTATTTCACCGTCTGTCAGCCGGGAGACACCGTTCTCGGCATGAACCTGGCCCATGGTGGACACCTGACCCATGGTTCGCCGGTCAATTTCTCCGGTAAGCTCTTCAATATCGTCGCCTACGGTGTCAAGAAGGAGACCGGTACCATCGACTACGAAGAAGTTGAGCAGTTGGCCCGCGAGCACAAGCCTAAACTGATCGTGGTTGGGGCCAGTGCCTATACCCGGATCATCGATTTCGCCGCCTTCCGCCGGATTGCCGATGAGGTCGGTGCGGTGGTGATGGTCGATATGGCGCACATCGCCGGGCTTGTCGCGGGTGGCCAGCATCCGAATCCGGTCCCCTATGCCGAATTTGTCACCACCACCACCCACAAGACCCTGCGTGGTCCACGTGGTGGGATGATCCTCTGTACTGAGGAGTGGGGCAAGAAGTTGAATAGCAACATCTTCCCCGGCATTCAGGGTGGCCCGCTGATGCACGTGATTGCCGCTAAAGCCGTCGCTTTCAAAGAGGCTTTGAGTCCGGAGTTCAAGGAGTATACGGCGCAGGTTGTGGCAAACGCCAAGACCCTGGCCGCCGAACTGGTTAAGCGCGGCTATAATCTCGTCTCCGGTGGAACCGATAACCACCTGATGCTGATCGATTTTAGCGGCACTGAAATCACCGGCAAGGTTGCCGAAGCGACCCTTGAGGCGGCCGGTTTGACGGTCAACAAGAATGCGGTTCCCTTCGACACCCGCTCACCCTTCGTTACCAGTGGGGTGCGGATCGGCACCCCGGCGACTACGACCCGCGGGCTCAAGGAGGCTGAAATGGTTCAGGTCGCAGGCTGGATCGATCGCGCGCTGAACGCAATCGATGATGAGCAGGCGCTTGCTGCAATCCGTGCTGAGGTCAAGGAGCTTTGTCTCCGCTTTCCGCTCTACGCACATCGATTGAATTAGGACTGCAATATGCTGCGCCCGACCTGGAATAAATATTTCATGCAAATAACGACGCTGGTGGCGACTCGGTCGACATGTATGCGTCGTCAGGTCGGAGCGCTGCTGGTCAAGAATAAGAACATCCTTGCCACGGGTTATAACGGTGTGCCGAGCGGAATTCGCCATTGTGATGAGGTTGGCTGCCTGCGTGAACAACTTAAGGTGCCCTCCGGCGAGCGACATGAACTCTGTCGTGGGCTCCATGCCGAGCAGAACGCGATCATTCAGGCGGCGCGCCACGGCATCAATATTGAGGGTTCGACACTCTACTGTACCGATTCCCCCTGTAGTATCTGCAGTAAAATGTTGATCAATGCCGGGGTACAGAATATTGTCTATGGTCGAGGCTATCCGGATCAACTGGCCCATGAAATGCTGAGTGAGGCTGGTATTGACGCCTTGCTATTCGATGGAGAAACGGAATGAACTGCCCGTTCTGCAGACATGATGATACCCGGGTGGTTGATTCCCGACTGGGTAAAGAGGGGAACAATGTTCGACGTCGGCGTGAATGTCCGGAGTGCGGACGGCGTTTCACCACCTACGAACGGGTTGAAGAGATCCTCCCCTGGGTGATTAAGAAAGATGGCCGGCGTGAGGCTTTCGATCGTTCCAAGATCATCTCGGGAATGCAGCGAGCCTGTGAAAAACGTCCGGTATCGGTTGAGCAGATTGAAATGATGGTCGATCGATTCGAGCGCTTTTTTCAAGAGGCCGGCGAAAAAGAGATTAGCGCCAGCCTTGTCGGTGAAGAGGTGATGAAAGCGCTGCAGCAGGTCGACGAAGTTGCCTACGTCCGTTTCGCTTCGGTTTATCGCCAGTTCAAGGATATCAACGAATTTATGCTGGAACTTAAGGATCTGCTCGGCAAGCCGGGGCAATAAGGCCTCGTCGATCAGGTTGGATTTTGTAACAGCCGGGCTACTTTTTTGTATCCCGGCTGTATGCTTTTTAGGCTGCGAGTTTTTCAGTTATGAGCGACCCACAGACATATATGCGGCGTGCACTGGATCTGGCACGCACTGCCCTGGGGCGAACCTCACCGAATCCCGCTGTCGGTGCGGTGGTCGTGTGTGATGACCAGATCGTCGGCGAAGGCTTTCATCCCAAAGCCGGTGAGCCCCATGCTGAAATTTTTGCCCTGCGACAGGCCGCAGGCCGAACTGCCGGAGCCGATATCTACGTGACTCTTGAGCCTTGTTGCCATCATGGCCGGACCGGCCCCTGTGCCGATGCGCTGGTGGCTGCCGGGATTGAGAGGGTTTTCGTCGGGACGATCGACCCCAATCCGTTGGTTGCCGGTCAGGGAACTAAGCGCCTGCAGGATGCCGGGATTGAGGTTCTGGTTGGTCTTTGTGGCGCAGAATGTCGTGAACTGATTGTCCCTTTCGCCTGGCATATCAAAACCGGTATCCCGCATACCCTGTATAAATCGGCGATGACTTTCGACGGTCAACTTGCCACCCGGACCGGAGATTCACGTTGGGTTTCCGGCGAAGAGAGCCGCCTGCGGGTTCATGGCCTGCGTAATCGGATCGATGCGATTATGGTCGGGGTCGAAACGATCATTGCCGATGACCCGCAATTAACCACGCGCCTGCCGCAGGCTGGCCGTGACCCGCTGCGGGTCGTGGTTGATAGCCACTTGCGTCTCCCGCTTGAGAGCCGTGTTGTTCAACATAAATCAGCTGCAGTCACCCTGATCGCTACCACCAGACAGGCCCCGAGCGAGCGTTTTGCCGCACTGCAGAATGCCGGATGTGAAATTCTTGTTTTGCCCGAAGTTGAAGGCAGGGTCTCCCTGCCTGAGCTCTGGCGAGAATTGGGCCACAGGAATATTCAGTCCTTGCTGCTTGAAGGAGGGCGGACTCTGGCTGCTGCCGCGTTGAATGCTGGATTGATTAATCGACTCCAGCTCTACATCGCTCCCAAGCTTCTTGGCGGGGCAGGTTTGTCCGGAATTTTTGCTGGCGAGGGCTGTGCACTGATGAAGGACGCACTGCCGCTTGAGAACTTGATTGTCGAGCAGGTCGGAGAAGATCTGTTGCTGTCCGCCGAGGTGAAAGTATGTTTACCGGATTGATTGAGGCTACTGGCAAGGTTGCTAATCTTGAGCGGAGTGGCAAACTCTGTCGCCTGCGAATTAACAGCACCCTTGCCCAGGCAGACCTAAAGCTGGGTGAAAGTATCGCGGTCAATGGCGTCTGTCTGACCCTGACAAGTTGGGATCGAAACAGTTTTGTTGCGGATGTCTCATCGGAGACGCTTGAGGTGACTACCCTGGGCAAGCTTGGGCCTGGCGCGCAGGTCAATCTTGAGCGCGCGTTACGTCTCTGCGATCGACTCGGCGGGCATATCGTGAGCGGACATGTCGATGCTGTTGGGCAGTTGCAATCCCGTGTCAGTGAAGGGGAGGCACAGTGTCTTGAGTTTTCCTTGCCCGGTGCAATCTCACGCTATGTTGCAACCAAGGGCTCGATAACCATCGATGGCATCAGTCTGACCGTCAATCGGGTCACTGAAGATAGCTTCTCCGTCATGATTATTCCGCACACCCTGGAGATGACAACTCTTAAGGAGATGAGGGCCGGGGCGTCGGTTAATCTTGAGTCTGATATCCTTGCCCGCTATGTCGAACGCCTGGCCAGCCCGGGGGCAGAGAGAGCGAAAAACGCGGCCGGGATCTCCCTCGAGTTTCTTGCCAAGAACGGCTTTATGTGACATGATTCGCCCCTGCCGGCGCGGACTGTGCCTGCAAACTATTGATTTAGAATCTATGAGAGAAAGAACCAAGCTGATGCCGATTGCAAAGATTGAGGCCGCCCTCGAAGATATCCGTGCCGGGAAGATGGTTATTCTGGTCGATGATGAAGATCGCGAGAATGAAGGTGATCTGACCATGGCTGCCGAATTGGTGACCCCTGAAGCAATCAACTTCATGGCCACCGAAGGGCGCGGGCTGATCTGCCTGTCGTTGACTGAAGAACGCGCGGATTATCTCGATCTGCCTTACATGGTTTCCGATAACAGTTCCTCCTTTGGCACCGGGTTCACCGTGTCGATCGAGGCACGAAAAGGCGTGACCACAGGTATCTCAGCCGCTGACCGCGCCACGACAATTCAGGTTGCACTCGCCGATGAGAGTACCGCCTACGATCTGGCCCGTCCCGGGCATGTCTTCCCCCTGCGCGCGCGCAAGGGTGGGGTGATGGTCCGTACCGGACAGACCGAAGGTTCGGTTGATCTTGCCCGGTTGGCAGGCTTGAAGTCGGCTGGAGTCATCTGTGAAATCATGAATGCCGATGGCACCATGGCCAGGATGCCGCAACTCGAACTGTTTGCCAAAAAACATGATATGAAAATCATCAGTATCGCGGATCTTATCGCTTACCGGATGCGTAAAGAACTTCTGGTCACCCGCGCTGCCGAGACGGTTCTGCCGACAACTTACGGTGGTGATTTCCGGGCAATTGTTTATGAAAATGAGGTCGATAACACTCAGAATATCGCCTTGATCAAGGGTGAAATTGACACCAGCAAGCCGGTACTGGTGCGTGTCCATTCCGAGTGTTTGACCGGTGATGTTTTTGGTTCTCAGCGTTGTGATTGCGCGGATCAACTCCATGCGGCCATGCAGCAGGTGGCAAAAGAAGGCGCTGGAGTCATCCTTTATATGCGTCAGGAAGGGCGAGGTATAGGTCTGATTAATAAGATCAAGGCCTACGCGTTGCAGGACCAGGGGCGCGATACCGTAGAGGCGAATGAGGAGCTTGGGTTCGGTGCCGACCTGCGTGATTATGGCATAGGTGCACAGATGTTAACCGATCTTGGCATCAGCAAGCTGCGTTTGATGACCAATAATCCCAAAAAGATTATCGGTCTTGAAGGTTATGGTATCGAAATCAGTGAGCGGGTCTCGATTGAGACCGTCGCTCAAGATACCAATCTGAAATATCTGCAGACCAAGCGTGAAAAACTTGGTCATATGCTTGATCTTTGATTCTTACTTTCCTGCCGAAAGGAGAGGTCTCTTATGCCGAATGTAATTGAAGGAAATCTGGACGCCACCGGCTTTAAATTTGCGCTGGTTGTCAGTCGTTTTAATAGTTTTATCTGTGATCGTTTGCTTGAGGGGGCACTCGATACCCTTAAGCGCCATGGCGCCGAAGACACAGATCTGACCCTGGTTAAGGTCCCTGGAGCTTTCGAAATTCCATTGGTCGCCAAGAAACTGGCGGCTACCGGTAACTATGATGCCTTGATCTGTCTGGGTGCGGTCATCCGAGGTGGAACGCCCCATTTTGAATATGTCAGTTCAGAGGTCACCAAGGGGGTTGCCAGCGTTTCACTCGATACGGGTGTGCCGATCTCTTTTGGGGTCTTGACGACCGACAGCGTGGAGCAGGCAATTGAGCGGGCCGGGACCAAGGCCGGCAACAAGGGCTGCGAGGCTGCCATGAGCGCCCTCGAGATGGTCAACCTTTTTAAGGCACTATAAGCGAAGAAAATGCAGATTCAACATCGTAGACTCGGGCGCGAATGCGCTCTCAAGATTCTTTTTGCCCTGCGGCATGACACCAACATCGGTCAGAATGAACTTCTTGACCGCTTCTGGGAAAACTTTCGCTTTGCCGACGATGCCCTGGGTGAACCCCTCGACAGCCTTGATAAGCCGATTCCCGAATCGGCCAAGCGCTTCACCGAACAGCTGGTAAACGGGATTATCGAGTATCGACCCGTCATTGATCAGCGGATCAGCAGCGCGGCCAAGAACTGGTCGCTCGAAAGGATGACCGCGGTCGATCTGTCGATCCTGCGGATCGCCTGCTTTGAGCTCTGCTATCAGCCCGATATCCCGGCGCGAGTGACGATGAATGAGGCGATCGAAATTGCCAAACGTTACGGCACCAAGGAATCCCCCTCCTTCGTCAATGGGCTGCTCGACAAGATCGCAAAGATAGTCGATAAAAAAGATAGTTGACACCCATACTTAAAGAGAATGAATCCAGGATTAATCACCATGCAGAAAACTCAGTTAAATGTAGGTCTTCTCGGTTTCGGTACCATTGGGACCGGGGTCGTGAAGGTTTTTCAGAAAAATGCAGAACTGATCCGTCAGCGCACCGGTGTTGAACTGCGGTTGGCCCGGATTGTCGATCTCGATATCACCACCGATCGTGGCGTTACTCTGCCAGATAGCGTCCTGACCACCGATGCCGACGCGGTCCTGACCGATCCGAATATCGATATTGTTATCGAACTGATTGGTGGCTACAAGCCGGCCCTGCAGTTTATTTTAAAGGCGATAGCAAACGGTAAACATATTGTGACCGCAAATAAGGCCTTGATGGCGGTGCATGGGCAGGAGATCATCGAAGCCGCCAGTCGGGCCAAGGTCGATGTTCTGTTTGAGGCTGCGGTCGCCGGTGGCATTCCGGTGATCTCGGCGATCAAGGAGAACCTCTGTGCCAATCGTTTCTCGACAGTACTGGGAATTCTGAACGGCACCAGCAATTTCATCCTGACCAAGATGACCAACGAGGGGAGCGATTTTGCTCCGGTACTGGCCGAGGCGCAGGAACTTGGTTACGCAGAGGCTGATCCAACCTTCGATGTTGAAGGGGTCGACACCGCGCATAAGATTGCCCTGTTGTCAGCGCTCTGTTTCGGCACGCGGATCGATTTTAATCAGATCTACACCGAGGGGATCACCAAGATCACTGCGGTCGATATCGATTTTGCGACCCAGATGGGCTATAAGATCAAGCTGCTGGCGATCGGTAAGCAATGTGACGGCGCGGTTGAGGTCCGGGTTCATCCGACCATGATCCCTAAAAGCTATCAGCTTGCCGAGGTCGATGGCGTATTCAATGCGGTTCGCTTGTCGGGTGACTTTCTCGGGCCGGCTATGCTTTACGGCAGCGGGGCCGGGATGGCGGCAACTGCCAGCGCGGTGATGGGCGACGTGATGTCGATCGGCCGCAGCATCTGTTCGGGCGCCATCGGTCGTACCCCTATTATGGGATACTGTCAGGATCAGATTGTTGATCAGCCACTCCGCCCGATGAGTGAGATCAGCAGTCACTACTATCTGCGCTTTACCACGGTTGATTGTACCGGGGTGCTGGCTCAGATCTCGACAATCCTTGGTCGGCATGACATCAGCATCCAGTCAATGATTCAACCTGAGAGCCATGCCGCCGATTCGGTGCCGATTGTTTTGATGACCCATGAGGCCAAGGAGGCAGATATTACCAATGCCTTGCGGGAGATCGATCTGTTGTCGATCGTTCAGCAGCCGACCTGTCTCATCCGGGTTGAGCACGATCTCGACTGATTTTACGCGCGTGAAATATAGCAAAAAAAGGGAAATCTCCTTGATTAAGGAGATTTCCCTTTTTTTATTGCAGTTCGTTAGTCTTCTGCCGAAATTGATGGTTGCAGGACGTAGCGTTTGATTTTTCGGGTTGTGGTTTTGGGGAATTCATCCTCGCGCAGGCTGAATTTTTTCACGCGTTTATAGTCGGCGAGGTCCTTGCCGTATTTCATGACTTCCTGGCGAATCAGTAACTCGACCCCCTTGGGGGAGAGCGGCCCCTTATTCTGGCGCTGTTGGAAATCGAAGAGCGCTTCTTCGCAAGGGAAGATACTCGCATAGACCTCTTCGGCCGTGTGGTTGACCTTGTGGCCATAGACGACGATTTCAGCAATAAACGGACTGTTTAACAGCTGGTTTTCGACCTCTTCCGGGTAGACGTTCTTGCCGTTTGGGGTGACTATCAGATTTTTGAGCCGACCACAGATCGATAGCAACCCCGCCTCATCGATCTTACCCAGATCACCGGTGCTGTACCAGCCACCCTGAAGGACTTCATTGGTCGCCTGCTCGTTTTTGTAGTATCCGAGCATCACATTCGGCCCACGGACCTGGATCTCTCCGGCACCTTCGTCGTTTGGGTTGTCTACCCTTATATCGACCCTCTCCATCGGCAAGCCAACGGTCCCGGCCTTGCGGCAGTCAGGTGTCTCGGCGGCGATGACTGGTGAAGTTTC
>JAUXIR010000358.1 GCA_030620915.1 Geopsychrobacter sp.
ATGGCCGATCTGTTCACGGTCATAGAACATAAAGAGCACTATCGCGATCTCAAATACTGCTGGATTGGCGATGGCAACAACATGGCCAACAGCTGGATCAACGCCGCAGGCGTATTCGGCTTCGAGTTGCGAGTGGCGACTCCCAGAGGCTACGAGCCGGATGCCGGGGTCGTCGCCCGAGCCGAAAAAGCCGGGGCGAAGATCCTCTACACCCATGATCCTAGTGAAGCGGCTCGCGGTGCCGATGTTCTGAACACCGATGTCTGGGCGAGTATGGGCCAGGAAGGCGAGCAGAAAGAGCGCGAGAAAGCCTTTGCCGGTTATCAGATCAACGATGACCTGGTCGCTTTGGCCGACAGCAACTGTGTCGTCATGCACTGCCTGCCGGCGCACCGTGATGAAGAGATTACCGACAGCGTCATCGAAGGGAAGCATTCGATCATCTTCGATGAGGCTGAGAACCGGCTGCACGTTCAAAAAGCGATCATGGCGACCCTGATGAAGGGCATATAATGCGGCTGACCTGTCCGCACTGTCAGTTCAGCAAGGAAGTTTCCGCCGCGAAGCTGCCCCAGGAACCGACGCGGGTCTCCTGTCCGCAATGCAAGGGGAGTTTCTCCCTGCCGGAAGTCAATATGCCGAAAGCCCAGCGGCCGCGCATCAACTGCCCGGTCTGTAATCTCGATCAACCAGAAACCGCGGCCTGTTCTTCCTGCGGACTTATTTATGCCAGGTACCACGCGGCACAGCAGGGGGGCTCCATGGCCCCAGCTGAAAACAATCCGCATGCTCTGGCCGAAAAACCGAAGGCCGGCTTCTGGCTGCGCCTGGTGGCACTAATGATCGATGGCTTTCTGGTTTTTCTGATGCAGGTCGTTTTCGGCGTCTTGCTGGCATTTGCCGGCAGCAGCAGCTTTGGTCTGCAAGGTTCAACATCTGTACTGGTGCAGATCTTCTCAATCGTTGTCAGCCTCTTCTATTGGATCTTTTTTACCGGTTACTGTGGTCAAACCCCGGGCAAGATGCTGCTGCGTATTCAGGTCGTACAGTTAAACGGCAGCAGCCTCGGCTATGGCAAGGCTTTCTATCGCGAGGTGGTCGGCAAGTTTATCTCGGGCATTATCTTGTGTATCGGCTACCTGATGGCGGCCTTCGATGATCAGAAACAGGCCCTGCATGATCGCATGGCCAGAACCTACGTTATCAAACTATAAATCCAGGCAAAGGCCCAAGGATAAAGGTTCAAGGTTTTCCTTGTTCCAGACAGCCTGCACCTAGCCTTCTTTTTAGGAGAACGAAACGATGAGCAAAAAGGGACAAATCAAAAAGGCGGTTCTCGCCTATTCGGGCGGGTTGGACACTTCGATCATCCTCAAGTGGCTGATCGAGGAGTACGGTTGTGAGGTCGTTGCTTTTTCGGCCGATCTGGGCCAGGCCGAAGAGCTGGATCATATCCCTGAGAAAGCCAAGAACACCGGTGCCTGCGCCTGTTACATCGAAGATTTGCGCGAAGAGTTCGTCCGCGACTTTGTCTTTCCGATGTTCCGCGCCAATGCCATCTACGAAGGCCGTTACTTCCTCGGCACCTCGATTGCGCGGCCGCTGATCGCCAAGAAGCAGATGGAGATCGCTGCTGCCGAAGGTGCCGACGCCGTCTCTCACGGCGCGACCGGCAAGGGGAACGACCAGGTTCGTTTCGAGCTCGGCTACTATCACTTCGACCCGTCAGTCAAGGTCATCGCCCCCTGGCGGGAGTGGGATCTGAACAGTCGCACCGCCTTAGAAGCCTATGCCAAGAAGCACGGCATCCCGGTGCCGACCAGCAAAAAGAGCCCCTGGAGCAGCGACCGCAACCTGCTGCATATCTCCTTCGAAGGGGATCTGCTCGAAGATCCCTGGGCAGAAGCACCGGAGCACATGTACGTCCTCAGCGTCGCGCCGGAAGCTGCTCCCGACAGCCCGGAATATGTCGAGATCGATTTCAAAAACGGTGATGCGGTCGCCGTCAATGGCGAACAACTCTCCCCGGCCGATCTGCTGCTAAAGCTTAACGAGATGGGTGGCAAGCACGGCATCGGTCGTATCGATCTGATGGAAAATCGTTACATCGGCATGAAGAGCCGCGGCGTCTACGAGACCCCGGGTGGCACCATTCTCGAGGAAGCGCACCGCGCTGTCGAGTCGATCACCATGGACCGCGAAGTGATGCACCTGCGCGATTCACTGATCCCGCGCTACGCCGAGATGGTCTACAACGGCTACTGGTTCGCCCCCGAGCGTGAGGCCCTGCAGACGCTGATCGACGACACCCAGAAGACCGTCAACGGCAAGGCACGGGTCAAGCTATACAAGGGCCACTGTCGCGTCGTCGGTCGTGATTCTGACACCGACAGCCTGTTCAACGTCGATTTCGCGACCTTTGAGGCCGACGAAGTCTACAATCAAGCCGACGCCGAAGGATTCATCAAGATCAACGCCCTGCGGCTGCGGATCCGCAGCATGATGCAGAAAAAGTAGGCGTTAGGCGTTAGACGTTAGAAAAAATCGCAAGCAAGAAAACAGAAAGACACAAACTCATGACAACGAAACTCTGGGGTGGACGTTTCACCCAGCCGACCGATAAATTTGTTGAAGAATTCACCGCTTCGATCGAGTTCGATCAGCGCCTCTACACCTATG
>JAUXIR010000205.1 GCA_030620915.1 Geopsychrobacter sp.
AAGCCCCGTCACTCACCCCATAATTACAATAAAAGCTCACCTTTCTACCCGGAAACCAGTCAGCATGATTGGTGGGAGTGGAAGGTGGGCTTTATTCTATATGCGAGAGTGGCGGAATTGGTAGACGCGCTGGTCTTAGGAACCAGTATCCTATGATGTGGGGGTTCGAGTCCCCCCTCTCGCACCACTTTACCTGTCGAAACAATCTATGGTATGTCGAATGAATTAGCCTGGTTTTCAGTGGAGACCGGGCTAAGGGTTTATTACAGAACGAAAAGGACTTGGTCATGAATATTACTGTTGAAGAATTGAGCTCCATCAAGAAGAAACTTGTTGTTGAGATTGCTGCGGATCTGGTCTCTTCAGAAATAGAAAAAGCCTATTTGAAAATTGCCAAGACCGTTACCGTTAAGGGCTTTCGCAAGGGGAAGGTTCCTCGTCGTCTTCTTGAGCAGCAATATGCGCCACGTATGGAGAATGATGTCGTCGGCAGTCTGATCAATGACAGTCTCTACAAAGCGATGGTCGAGAAGAAGGTTAACCCGGTCTCTCAGCCTCAAATAGTTGAATCGGCGAAGCTTGCGGCCGGGCAGCCCTTTGTTTATGAAGCCGAGGTTGAGATTCGCCCCGAGGTTGTGGCTAAGGATTATACGGGACTGAAGCTCGAAAAAGAAAAATTTGAATTCGATGAGTCGGTCATCGAAGAACGTTTGAGTCAACTGACCGAATCCCGCAGCAGTCTTGAGGTGACCAGTCGTAAGAAATCCCGCGAAGGGGATACGGTCATCATCGATTTTGAGGGTTTCATCGATGGCTCTGTGTTTGAAAACGGCACCGCCAAGGATCATCAGCTGGAGTTGGGCACCGGTAGCTTTATCCCCGGGTTTGAAGAACAGATCATTGGGATGAAACGTGAGGAAGAGCGTGAAGTCGAGGTCAGCTTTCCCGAGAACTATGGCGCCAAGGAACTTGCAGGGAAACCCGCTAAATTCAAAGTCGTGCTGAATGAGATCAAGGAGAAGGTTGCTCCAACGCTGAATGATGACCTGGCCAAGGAGGTCGGTTTTGACAGCCTCAAGGAACTGAAAACTCGTATTCGTGAAGACAGTATGCGAGAGCAGACCGACCGGGTTGGCAATCAGATGCAGGAGCAGATGATGGATCTGTTGGTCGCAGCCAATAGCTTTGAAGTCCCCGAGGGGATGATCCAGAGCCAGTTGGACCATCTGAAGCAGAACTTTACTCAGCGGCTGAAATCCCAAGGGATGAGTCTTGAGATGCTCGGCATGAATGACGAGGGTTTTGCTGCTGCGTATCGTGAGATGGCCGACAAGCAGGTTCGTGGTGAGTTAATTCTGGATGCGATCGCAAATCAGGAAGAGATCAAGGTTGAAGATTCTGAAGTAGAGGTTAAAATCGAAGAGCTGGCCAAGCAGTCGAATGCCGAAGTTGAGCAGGTGAAGTCGTACTTTGCCAATCCGCAGGCAAAAGAGGGCCTGGTCGGTCAGATTCTGCAAGAAAAGGTCGTTGCTTTCATTGTCGACAAGGCTGTGGTGACGGAAGTTGAACCAAAACAGGAAGAGGCTGCTGCTGAGACAGTAGCGACGGAAGAGAAGGGGAGCTGAGTCGATGAGTTTGGTCCCGATGGTCGTTGAAGATACTGGTCGTGGAGAGCGTGCATACGATATCTTTTCGCGCTTGTTGAAGGATCGTATTATCTTTATTGGGGGGGGCATTGAAGACCAGATGGCCAACCTGATTATCGCTCAACTGCTTTTTCTCGAATCGGAAGACCCGGATCGGGATATCCACCTCTATATTAATTCACCCGGTGGCGTCGTGACGGCCGGCATGGCTATCTATGACACCATGCAGTACTTGAAGGCCCCGGTTTCGACGATTTGTGTTGGGCAGGCTGCCAGCATGGGAGCCGTATTGTTGGCTGCCGGCACTGCCGGTAAGCGTTTTGCGCTGCCAAATGCACGAATTATGATTCACCAGCCGCTGGGCGGGTTTCAGGGCCAGGCGACCGATATCAGTATCCACGCCAAGGAGATTTTGCGCATGCGCCATAGCCTGAACCAATTGTTGGCCAGCCACACCGGGCAGAAGATCGAGAAGATCGATGTAGACACCGAGCGCGATTTCTTCATGGATAGTCAGGCAGCCTGTGACTATGGTATTATCGATTCAATCGTTGAGAGAAAATCCTGAAAATCTGAGCTGGGGAGGAGAGTTACGTGAGTTTAAAAGATAGTCAGTCGTCAAATCTGACCTGCTCTTTTTGTGGGAAAACCCAGGAAGAGGTCAAGAAATTAATCGCCGGCCCCACGGTCTATATCTGTGACGAGTGTATCGAGCTGTGCAATGATATTATTGCCGAAGAGTCACGTCTCGATAAAGATTCGGGCGATGCACCGGCTAAATTGCCCAAGCCGGTTGAGATTCGTGAGGCCCTTGATGAGTACGTCGTAGGTCAGGAACGCTCGAAAAAAATCCTTTCTGTTGCCGTTTACAACCATTACAAGCGGATTGATAGTATCAATCGCAATGATGGTGTTGAAATCCAGAAGAGTAATATTCTGCTGCTTGGACCGACGGGCAGCGGTAAGACCCTGCTGGCTCAAACTCTGGCACGGGTGCTGGATGTCCCTTTTGCGATTGCCGATGCGACAAACTTGACCGAAGCCGGTTACGTTGGCGAGGATGTTGAGAATATTATCCTCAGTCTGTTGCAGGCTGCGGACTATGATCTTGAAAAGGCTCAACGTGGCATTATCTATATCGACGAAGTCGATAAGATTGCACGTAAATCCGAATCTCCCTCGATTACCCGCGATGTTTCGGGCGAAGGGGTACAGCAGGCCCTGCTGAAAATCATCGAGGGAACGACCGCCAGCGTCCCGCCCAAGGGAGGCCGCAAGCATCCGCAGCAGGAATTCCTCAAGGTGGATACGACCAATATCCTCTTTATCTGCGGTGGAGCTTTCTCGGGGCTGGAGAAGGTCATCAGCAAGCGGATCGGTACCAAGGGGATCGGGTTCGGAGCCGAGGTTAAATCGGCCAAGGAAGAAGATCTTAGCGAGCTGCTGAAGCAGACCCAGCCGAGGGATCTGTTGAAGTACGGTCTGATCCCCGAGTTTGTTGGTCGCTTGCCGGTGATTTCGACTCTATCCGAGTTGGATGAAGCCGCCCTTATCCAGATTTTGAGCGAGCCCAAGAACGCTCTGGTTAAGCAGTATCAGCGTCTGTTTGAGATGGAAAATGTTACCCTGAGTTTCACCGATGGGGCCTTGGTCGCCATTGCGCGTGAAGCCTTGGATCGTAAGACGGGGGCCCGCGGTCTGCGTTCTATCCTTGAAAATGCGATGCTCGATATCATGTACGATATCCCTTCGCAGGATCAAGTCAAGGAAGTGCTCATTAACGAAGAGGTGATCACTGGCGGCAAGATTCCGGTTGTTCTCTACGATGTTGCCGAAAGCGCCTGAGACTTTTATCTTCTCAATCGTTATGTATCTTTGGAGCGCGGATCCTTATGTAGAGGGCCCGCGCTTCTTTTCCTTTTACACTACAGGCAAGTCTACCTATGAATCATCCCGATGAAATGAATCCATCTGCACCGCTTATCCTGGATCTGCCACTCTTGCCCCTGCGGGATATCGTGATTTTTCCTCATATGGTTGCGCCACTATTTGTTGGACGGCCACAATCGATTGCAGCGCTTGAAGCTGCAGAGAAAACCGATAAGCAGATTTTTTTAGCGACGCAGCTTGAGCCTCAAACCGAGTCGCCCGGTTTTGATGATCTCTATCATCTCGGTGTGCGCGGAAAAATTGTCCAGATGTTGAAATTGCCTGACGGTACAGTCAAGGTACTGGTTGAGGGTGTGGCTCGTGCTCAGATGAGTGAGTTGAATGAAGAGGGCAGTCTGCTGTTGGCATCGACTGAAGGGTTGGCCGATACGCAGACTTCGACGCTTGAGGTCGGTGCGGTGATGCGTGCGGTACGTAACTCATTTGATAACTATGTCGGAATGAGTAAGAAAATTCCAGCCGAAGTCAATGCGACATCGGCTTCGATTGATGATCCATCGGTCTTCGCCGATACGGTTGCTGCTCATCTACAAATCCCAATTCCTGATCGGCAGGAGATTCTTGAGCAGTTGGATGTTGCGCTCCGCCTCGAGAAGCTTCTGGAGTTGTTGGAGCAGGAGATTGAAATTCTGCAGATTGAGAGTCGTATTCGCAGCCGGGTCAAGACCCAGATGGAGCGTAGTCAG
>JAUXIR010000194.1 GCA_030620915.1 Geopsychrobacter sp.
ATGGAAGGGGGGCAAGGGAAAGATACGACATGCGCCTGCTGCTCCTCGCCAACAAAACTAAAGCAGCCCCCTTCCTGAGTATCCTGCGTCGGAAGCGGATCTATTATGACCTGCTGCACAGGGTCGCCTTCATTGATCATCTCCCGTTCTCCAGACGAGTCTATAACGGTGTTCTGCTAGATGAGGCATTCATTGAGCTTAGCAGCCCAGATGATACGGCTAAGTTTGAACTGCTCAAGAAGGTCCTGCCCTGCCATACCATCCTCTCCGACCCCAGTCCTTATCGCAACCTGGATCTCATCTCTTTTTTCGAGATCTGCCGCCACTTTCCGCCCAGATCGATCCGCCAGCAGAACCGGGTTGACCTCAGGCTGCCGGCTCAGATCTCAACCGATGCTGAATTCATCGACCCGCAGAATGCAAACACCTACAACATTTCTCAAAATGGCTGCTTCCTGACCAACCCCCTCAGACAGGAGATCGGCGACAGGATTTGGCTCAACCTGGACGCACTTGAGGATTCCAGCCCGCTACTGAGCGAAATCCGCTGGTTTTCAAAAGAGGTCAGAACAGATCTGCCAGCCGGGATGGGAATTCAATTCCTAGAAGCGAGTTCGAGTCAGGTCGAGCAGTTGGAATGGCTGATTCAGGGAGCTAGCTCCTTATGTGAGTTGGCATGAAAGCCTTAAACGCTAAAAAACTACAGGCCCTCCCTCACCTATTTGATGTTTCTCTGCCGATACCTTTCTTAATCGCTCCGGTCCCCTTTCGCCCCAGACCGCTCGCTTAGAAGGATGTCAGCACAGCTGCCGCACCCCCTTGTATCATTAACCGGCATCGAAGATGCCTGACTCTTGGGAGTCCACTGCTTATGCGTTTGCTAATCATCTCCTGCCGAAAACGCGCGGCCCACTACGTTAAAAGCCTGGAGCAACAGGGGGTCGCTTTCGATCTGCTGTGTGAGATCAACCTCGTCACCCAACCCCCTTACGCTGAACGAGAATACAGCGGCGCCCTGATAGATCAAGCGATCCTGCTCGACGCCCGTCAGGGGGATGAGTCGCTGCTTGAGCTGCTCAAGAGCATCCTGCCGACTCTCGACATCCAGGCCCGACCAAGATCACTGCGGGACGATACAGAAGATCTTAAACTGGAGACCTTTCTCAAGGCCTGCCACCTATTTCCGTCCAGATCCGTCCGCCTGCAGGACCGGGTTTCGATCAAGCTGTCGACCCTGATCTCCACTGATCCGTCCTTCGTCAGCCCGCGACAGAGCACCACCCTGAACCTGTCGAAAAGCGGTTGTTTACTGACCAATCCTCCCCGACTGGCCACCGGTGACAAACTGTGGATCAGTTTTGTCGACCTCGATGACCCCAGCCCCATCCTTTGCGAAATTCGCCGGTTTTCCAAACCGCAGATCCCAGATCAACGTCCTGAGATCGGGGTGCGCTTTATAAAGGCTAAATCAAGCCAACTTGAAAAACTCCAATATCTGATCCTGGAGGAAATGATCACCTCCAGCAAGCAGCCGCTCAAGATCAGCGAGAAACCATAACCCTTTAATAAACCAGGATTCTTACTCTTTCGTCCGGACAGATAGATTTACGCTGTAATCAGATTTTTCTGCTTATTCTCTTTCAGGCAAGGCCCTGTTCAACACCCGCGCCACCGAACTCACCTTGATCAGCGGATCAACCGGTTCGCTGAAAGGCTCGATCCGACACTCTGGGTTCCGAAATCACCGCAATACAACTTCCCCATCACCTCAGTCCTGAGTTACCCTGAAATCTGTTTCATCCGCATCAGACGTCTCCAAATGAAATCGATACGAAAGAACCAACCATGGCCCGTTTTGAACTGAAAACAGACTTCACCCCCCAGGGGGATCAACCACAGGCGATTGCCGAACTGGTCGAAGGGATCGAGCGGGGGGACCGCCATCAGGTGCTGCTCGGCGTCACCGGCTCAGGCAAGACCTTCACCATGGCCAACGTGATCGCCCAGGTGCAGAAGCCGACCCTGGTGCTGGCGCACAACAAGACCCTGGCAGCACAGCTTTACGGTGAGTTCAAGGAGCTGTTCCCCGACAACGCGGTCGAGTATTTCGTCAGCTACTACGACTACTATCAGCCCGAAGCCTACGTCCCTTCGACCGATACCTTCATCGAAAAAGACAGCGCGATCAACGAGGAGATTGACAAGCTGCGCCACAGCGCGACCCGCAGCCTGCTGTCACGCCGTGACGTATTGATCGTCGCCTCGGTCAGCTGCATCTACGGGCTGGGTTCGCCGGAGGCCTACTTCGGCATGTTGCTCAAGCTCAAAACCGGCCAGGAGATCGAGCGTAACGCCCTGCTGAAGCAGTTAGTTGAGATCCAGTACGAACGCAACGATGTCGATTTTCACCGCGGCACCTTCCGCGTGCGCGGCGACTCGGTCGAGATCTTCCCCGCCTACGAGGAGAAGCGCGCGCTGCGCATCGAGTTTTTCGGTGACGAAATCGATGCGATCAGCGAGATCGATCCGCTGCGTGGTCAGGTAACTGATCGCCTCGAACAGACCACCATCTTCCCCGCCAGCCACTACGTCGCCACCCGCCCGACCCTCGACCGCGCGGTCAAGGAGATCCAGGACGAGCTGCTGGAACGCATTCAGTATTTCCGCGCGAACAATATGTTGCTCGAGGCGCAGCGCATCGAACAGCGGACCCTGTTCGATATCGAGATGATGGAGGAGATCGGCTACTGTCAGGGGATCGAGAACTATTCGCGCTTCCTCGACCGCCGCCAGCCGGGAGAACCGCCTTCGACCCTGCTCAGCTACTTCCCAGAGGATGCGCTGATGATTATCGATGAAAGCCACGTCAGTGTCAGTCAGGTCGGCGCCATGTATCGCGGTGACCGCTCGCGCAAGGAGACCCTGGTCAATTTCGGCTTCCGCCTGCCGAGCGCCCTCGATAACCGCCCGCTGATGTTCGAAGAGTTCAGTGCCAAACAGCCGCAGACGGTCTATGTTTCGGCCACTCCGGCTGACTACGAGATGGAGCAGGCCGACGGGGTCTTCGTCGAGCAGGTCATCCGCCCGACCGGTTTGATCGATCCGCCCATCGAGGTGCGCCCGGCCCGTGATCAGGTAGACGATCTGATCGGCGAAATACGTAAGGTGGTCGCAAACAAGGAACGCGTGCTGGTCACCACCCTGACCAAACGGATGGCCGAGGATCTGACCGGCTACCTGCAGGAGGTCGGTATCCGGGTCAACTACATGCACTCCGACATCAAAACCATGGAGCGGGTGCAGATTATCCGCGGCCTGCGCAAAGGGGAGTTCGACGTGCTGGTCGGCATCAACCTGCTGCGCGAGGGGCTCGATATCCCCGAGGTCTCACTGGTCACAATCCTCGACGCCGACAAGGAGGGCTTCTTGCGCTCGACCCGCTCGTTGATTCAGACCTGTGGCCGTGCGGCGCGCAATGTCGCAGGACGGGTGATCATGTACGGCGATAAGATCACCCGTTCGATGCAGGCTTGCATCGATGAGACCGAACGGCGGCGCAAGAAGCAGCTGGCGCATAACAAAGAGCATGACATCACCCCGCAGTCGATTAAGAAATCGCTCCACTCCATTCTCGACAGCCTCGGCCGCGCCAAGGAAGACCTATCGCTGGCAGCCGAAGAACAGAGTTATTACGGCAATCCCGATAAATTGCGCAAACAGATTGCTGCTACCAAAAAACAGATGCTCGCGGCCGCTGCGGACCTCGATTTTGAAAAGGCGACCGAGCTGCGTGACAAAATGCTGCGTCTCGAAAAGCTGGAACTGGCGATGCGCTAAATCCCTAATACTGCCTGGCCTTAGTTGACAGAGAGATTAGATATCCATCATAATCTGGCGGCACAATGGGAATTAACGGCTGTCTTCGGGGAGGGATTTATGGCTGTACAGCTTTACCGGGTGGTCTTTAGCGGCGATCTGGCACTGGATACCGACGAAGAGCAAGTCAGGGGAAACCTGGCGACCCAGTGTAAATACAGCCCGAAAACCATTGAAGATATCCTGTCCGGAGACTCTCCGGTGCTGAAAAAAGGGCTGACATCGGCAGAGGCCCAGCGTTACAAGGATTTTTTCGACCGGATCGGCCTCCTCTGTGACACCCGGCCGGAAGCACCACCGCCGGCTGCCAAGCCGGCAGAACCCCTTACGCCGGAAACGGATCAAATCCTCGCTGCCGAAACCGCGGGTCGTACCTGCCCGAAGTGTTTTACTAAAGAACAGGTCGGTGACACATGTCAACGCTGCGGCCTGCTCTTCTCACGCTTTGAAGAGATCCAGGCACGACGGGCCGAAAACGCGCAGCAAAGACCAGCTGAACCTCAAGTTGAAGAAACCCATTTCAGCCAACACCCCGAGCAACTCTTTATCCTCAAGGCCTTTGGGCTCATCCTCGCCATCCTGCTG
>JAUXIR010000245.1 GCA_030620915.1 Geopsychrobacter sp.
AGTGGTCATAAGGAACTCTACCTGATGGAGGTCGACGGGCAGAATCCGCTGCGTCTGACCGACCACCGCTCGATCGTGCTCGACCCCGACTTCTCGCCCTTGCGCAAGGAGATTATTTACACCTCCTATAAGAAGTCGAATCCCGATCT
Organism: Geopsychrobacter sp.; assembly: GCA_030620915.1. GTDB lineage: Bacteria > Desulfobacterota > Desulfuromonadia > Desulfuromonadales > Geopsychrobacteraceae > Geopsychrobacter. The sequence goes on from JAUXIR010000245.1 coordinate 150, forward strand.
CTATCGCAAGGAGATCTATACCGGCAGCGAGGCGCGCCTCTCACATCGCCCGGGGCTGAACACCGGTGGTCGTTATCGCTCCGATGGCGGTGAGCTGGTGGTGACCCTGTCGAAGACGCACAATTCAGATATCTACCTGCTCGGAACCGACGGCACGATCCATAAGCGTTTGACCACCCACTGGGGGATCGACGTTTCACCGAGTTGGAGCCCCGAGGGAGACAAGATCGCATTTGTCTCCGACCGACGCGGAAACCCGCATATCTTTATCGTCGATATCGATAGCCTCAAGATTGAGCGACTGACCTTTGGGGGGAAATATAACGCCACCCCGGACTGGAGCCCGACCGGGGACTGGATCGCCTTTACCCGGCGGACCGAGGGCCAGTTCGATATCTTTCTGATCCGCCCCGATGGGAGTGGTGAACATCGTCTGACCTTCGCGCCCGGCACCAAAGAACATCCAAGGTTCAGCCCGGACGGACGTTTTCTGGTCTATTCGCTCGATCTCAAGGGGGAGAAATCGATCCATGTCATGCGGGCCGATGGTACCGGCGACCGTCGTTTGTCGGCACCCGGCGGCAACGATACCCATCCTGCCTGGTCCGGCTATTGGCAGTGAGCTTATGCGCGGAACCGATAATGATTTCAATGATTTGAAGAGGTAAGGGAGGAAAAGACGGATTTAGCGGCCCCGGTTGTTGTTTTTCCCTGCGCTTTTTGTATAATAGGGCGGATTATCTAGGAAACTTTTGTCGCAACTGCGACAACTCATACGTTCGCATTTGCGAAAGGAGTGGCTGATCATGCAACTGAAAGCTATTTTTAAATTGACCGTATTGCTGGCGCTGGTGTCATTGCTGGCCGTCGGTTGTGCCAAGAAACCGAAGACCGATGGGGCGAGTCAGGTGCCTCAAACCGACATGCAACGGGATAAGGTTGCCGATGTCAGCGAGCAGCCTATCACCGAACAAGGGGGTAGCTCTACCCAAAGCGGTACCGCTCAGGACAGCATGGACAAGATGGTCTCATCCCTGATGCGAGTCAGCTTTGAGTATGATCAGTATGTCCTGACTGCCGATGCACGTGCGACCTTGAAGAATAACGCAATTTACCTGAAGGCCAAGGGCTCCCGTGTTCAGATTGAAGGCCACTGCGATGAGCGTGGTTCAGACGAGTATAATCTGGCTCTGGGTGAGAATCGTGCCCTGACGGTTAAGAAGTATCTGGTTTCGCTCGGCGTTCCTGCTGATCGTTTAAGCATCATCAGCTACGGCGAAGAGATTCCGCTGGTCATGGCGAGTACCGAAGCAGCCTGGGCCCAGAATCGTCGCGCCGAGTTCAAAGAGCTCAATTAAGTATTCGTGAAAATTTCAACAAAAAGGTCGCGCCGTTTTAAGGTGCGGCCTTTTTTGTGAGATAATCTTTTTATCAGAAAGGAAAACAGATGAAGCGGCTACTCGGTTTCAGCTGTCTGCTTCTGTTGCTGGTCGGTTGTCTGCCGTCAGTTCAGTCGCAGCTCAAGCTTGAAAATGACCTCGAGGAGATGAAGCGCCATCTTGCCCGACTCGAACAGGGGAGCAACGATGGTGGCGGTCAGGCGCGGCGACAGCTCGAAGCCCTGGGCGTGCAGGTTGCGGAGTTACATTCGGGACTCAATACCTTACGGGTTGATTTTCAGTCGATCAATGGACGGCTCGATGATTTGGGGCGTTCCAACCAGCAGGCAACGGCCGATATGACTCTGGTGAGAGATGATCTGTCGATGCAGGTTTCTGTTCTGGCTGAACGTTTGACCCTGCTTGAGAAGAAGATAGCCACGGCCCGGTCGACAGCTGAAGTCGTCCCTGTTGCAGTGAAACCAGAGCGCAAGCTGAGCCCTGAAGAAGCCTATCAACAGGCGTTGCAGAAGATTTTAACCGGCAGCGATTTCCCCACTGGACGCTTGGAGCTTGAGTCTTTTCTCAAGGAGAACCCGCAGCATGAACTGGCGGTCAATGCGCAGTACTGGATCGGTGAAGCTTTTTATGGCGAAAAGAAGTTTGAGAACGCTATTCTTAAGTTTCAGGAAGTCATCCAGAAATACAGTGATCACCCCAAAGCAGCAGCGGCGCTGCTGAAGCAGGGTAAGGCTTTTGCTGCATTGGGTGATACCGGCAACGCCGAGACCACCTGGAAACAGCTGGTCAAGACCTTTCCCTTGTCACCCGAAGCGGCAAAGGCAAAGCAGCTGCTTAAATAAATATCTCAGCTACTCGGATCAAAATAAAGGCCCCCGTTATCTCTGGTACGGGGGCCTTTGCTGTTCCTTAGAAGAGAAGAACGGGGCAGCTGACGTTATGCAGCACGTAATTTGCGACCGAACCGAAGAGGACATCGCGAATTTCACCGCCGCCGGCATGTCGGCCAATAACCAGTAGCTCGAAGGCTTGATCATTCGCTATCTGTGGAATGACCTGCCGGGGGGGACCTGTTTCGAGCAGCGTCGTGACCTTGAAGCCCGCACCGGTTAATTTTTCGCGCTTACGCGCCAAAAGAGCCTCTCCAGCCTTTGTCGTATTTTCACGGATCATATCGAGCTGAAAGTCCGGAATCATCCGCCAGGCCAGTTGATCATCGATCACATGGAGCAGGGTCAGATTCTCGGGAAAACGCTGGCGATGCTCTATGATCTGCTCGATGGTCTTACGGCAGGTGGTTGAATCGTCAATTGGAACAAGAATATGCGGCATGGCAGTCCTCCCCGGGATACTCAGGTGATCATGACCCTGAACCAAATTTTAGCATATCGTTTTTGTCTTTGCCCGCGCCCAGGGCCTGTTCTAGCCGTAGACCAGTCGTGGCAGCATCAGCACCAGCTCGGGCCAGAAGGTCAGCAGCAGCAAAATCGCAATCTGGATCAGCAGAAAAGGCAGAACGGCACGCGAGACATAAAGCTGGTCCCGATTAACAAGCGCGCCGGAGATATAGAGGCTGACCCCGAGGGGCGGGGTACAGTAGCCGATGCCGAGATTGATGGTCATCAGCAGGCCGAAGTGCATGCTGTCGATGCCGAATTTGGCGAGGAGCGGCAAGAAGATCGGTTTCAGAATCAAGGTCGCCGAAATGATATCCATGAACATGCCGATAATCAGCAGCATCAGGTTGACCGACAGCAGGAAAACCCAGGGGGATTGGATATTGTCGGTGACGGCGATGGCGATCTTGTTGGGGATCTGTTCAAAGGTCAGAAATTCACCAAAGACCGAGGCGCCCGCCACTATCATCAGCAGGGTCGAGCTGGTCACCGCCGAGGAGACGATGACTTTCTTGAGCTGGCGGAGTTTCATATCCTTGTGAATAACGATCTCAACGAAGAAGGCATAGAAACAGGCGACCACCGCCGCCTCATTGGCGGTAAACATCCCCGAATAGATGCCACCAAAGATCAGCACCGGCAAAAACAATGCCCAGGCACTCTCTTTGAGAACCGCAAGGGCCTCTTTGGGGGTCGGTTTTTTCAGGGTTTTAAGCCCCTGTTTTTTGCAGACATAGAAGGCGTAGATACACATGCCGGCAATGATCAGCAGGCCCGGAACAAAGCCGATGAGAAACAGCGCTTCTAAGGGGTCGTTGCTGACCATGGCG
>JAUXIR010000363.1 GCA_030620915.1 Geopsychrobacter sp.
CTGCATGGCTATCCTCGCTAAAGTCGAATCCGGTCGACTTTAGCGAGGATAGCCATGCAGGAGCAAGGATTAAATGTAAGAAGTCAGAAAAAAACAGTAAAATGTTGAGAAATGTTGAAAACATTTTTGACAAAAAAGCCCTTATGCTGCGGCATAAGGGCTTTTTGTCAGCGTATTTAGTTCAAGCGATTCAATGCGTTATCAATGCGATTGACAACTCGTTGTTGCCCAAGAACTTCAAGAAGCTCATATATCCCGGGACTTGGAGCCCCTCCGGTCAATGCGGCTCGTAGCGGTTGAGCGACCTTGCCGAACTTGAGTCCCAACTTTTCGATAACAGAATTCAATGCAGACTCAAGATTCGCTTCATCGTAACTGCTACAGGCTTCAAGTGCGCTTTTCAATTCGCCAAACAGGGTACGATTGTCTTCAATCAAGAATTTGGCCGCAGCCTTATCGTTAAATTCAGGCTGATCCGCATAATAAAAAGCTGCGCCTTCGGCCATCTGCACCAGGGTCGATGAGCGCTCCTGCAGCCCCTGGATAACCGCAATCAGATCAGGGCCACCGCTTGGATCGATCCCCTGCCTGGTGAGAAATGGCAACAAAAGTTTCGCCAGGGCGGCCGGATCAGAGGTTTTGATGTAATGGCTGTTCAGCCAGAGCAATTTGTCCGGGTTAAAAACTCCGGCTGAGCGTCCGACCGCATCGATACTGAACTTTTCGACCAGTTCATCCAGCGAGAAAATCTCTTCATCCCCATAGGACCAACCGAGACGCACCAGATAGTTGATCAGCGCCTCAGGCAAGAGCCCCTGCTCCTGATAGGCCATAACCGAGGTTGCCCCGTGACGCTTGGAGAGTCGCGTCTTGTCATCACCCAGAATCATCGGCACATGAGCGAATTGCGGGACTTCATAACCGAGGGCACGGTACAAATGAATCTGGCGAGGCGTATTATTGATGTGATCATCGCCCCGTATTACCAGATTAATCCCCATTTCGGCATCATCGATAACAACAACCAGGTTATAGGTCGGCGTGCCATCGGTGCGCTGAATAATCAGGTCATCAAGTTCCTCGTTGCGGACGGTGATGGCCCCCTTGATCCGATCAACAAAGCCGATCTCACCATCAGGGTCGGGAAGCTTGAAGCGCACGACATGAGGCGCATCAGACTGCCCGCTGAGATTACGGCAAGTCCCATCATACTTTGGCTTACGTCCCTCCTTGGTCGCCTCTTCACGCTTGGCGTCGAGCTCTTCTGCAGTGCAGTAACAAGGGTAAGCCTTGCCCTCATCCAGCAGCTGTTGCACCTTCTGCCGGTAAAGATCGAATCGTTCGGTTTGATAAAAAGGGCCCTCATCACAACTCAGGCCGAGCCAACTCATCGCATCAAGAATGGCATCAACCGACTCCTGGGTCGAACGTTCGATGTCGGTATCTTCGATACGCAACACAAAGGTGCCCTGCTCTTTTTTAGCAAGCAGATAATTAAACAGCGCGGTACGGGCGCCACCGATATGCAGATAGCCGGTTGGGCTGGGGGCAAATCGAACTCGCAGGTCGGACATGGGTCGAAACTCCTTGGTTCATAAAATAAATGGGGGTAAGTCACCCCGTTCAGTCGATATTGGAGCGTTGTTTATACTGCAGCTGTTTTCAGCGGATCAAGTTATTTGCCGTCTATTCAACAATCAGAGACGCATAACCAACAACGGACTGCATATCGCCGCTGACCCTGCCTGAGTGATCGTAGCGCAGCAGAGAACAGGATGTCGCCCCCAAAACAGCCGCCGCTTCGAGCATGACTATGGCCGGAATCACGCCGCACATGCTGATATTCTGCTCGCGAACCAGGCTAAAAAGACCAACCGGGTCGTAATTTTCCATCTGTTTAATCGCCAACCGGTCGACTATCTCGGTGTGGGCAGCAGATTCAAAATGGTTCATATCGCTACTGGCAATCAGCAGCACTCGCTCATGCCATTGCTCAAGGGTTTGGCCTAACTGGCGACCCAGCCGCAACCAATCCTCGAAATTTCCCTGTCCCAACGAAATCGGCAGGATACGCAGGTCATCGCGTAGCATTTGCAGAAAGGGGATCTGGACCTCAATCGAATGCTCTAAACGGTGAGCCAATTCGTCCGCTTCGAGCATATCGCAGTCTAAAAGCAGACGGGAGGCCAGATCTGCCGCGACCGGTACTTCTCCGAGCGGGGTCTGCCAGGACCCCGAAGCAAAAACCGTTGCCTGGCCACCCAACCCATGGTGGTTGGGTCCAAGGATCAAAATCGTCCGTGGAATTTCGATAATTTTATAGGCTTCTGCCGCAATGCTGCCGGAAAAAACGTAACCGGCATGTGGCACCAGAATCCCTATAGCGGCCCGGTCATGAGCCCCAGCCGCCAGATACAGGCCAAGTTCACCCTGCAAAACCTCAGGCTTGTCTGAGTAGAATCGTCCGGCAACAGCGGGTTTGCGTAACATCGACAGCCTCCTAAAATCAGAAAATCAGTTTAAGGCCAACCAGAATCAGCAATATTGCAAATACATTTACCATTCTATCCTGACTGATCCGGGAAGCAAGGCGCACCCCGAGTCTGGCGCAGACAATGGTCAAAGGAGCGACGACAGCAGCGACCA
>JAUXIR010000115.1 GCA_030620915.1 Geopsychrobacter sp.
AACCAAACGCGACAATGTATCCAAAAAACAAATAAAAAGCCCGCAAATTCGAAGATTTGCGGGCTGAGTGCTCTTTTGTGCGATCACCTGCTCTACCAACTGAGCTAAAAGGGAATAGCGTGTTTCGGTCCCGGAATATAGGGGATTGGCCGTCTGCTGTCAAGTGTTTTTAGGGGGGTTAGGTACCTTTTTTAAGGGCAATCAGAACCAGTTTTGCGACTGCCTTGAGGGTCTCGAAAGTCCCTTCGCCGCTTGCGGCACAGGCTTCGATATCGGGGACGCCGTTGGGGTTGAGAAGTTTGCGCAGTTCTTCGACCGATGTGCAATTCGGCAGGTCGCGTTTGTTGTACTGGATGATAAATGGCAGCTTCTCAAGCTGGAACCCCTGTTCTTCGAGATTGTCCTTGAGGTTCTCGAGGCTTTCGATGTTGGCATCGAGGCGCTCTTCCTGCGAATCGGCGACAAAGACAACCCCGTCCACCCCTTTGAGGATCAGTTTGCGCGAGGCGTCGTAGAAAACCTGTCCTGGGACGGTATAGAGATGGAAGCGGGTTTTGAAACCGCGAATCTCTCCCAACGCCAGAGGCAGAAAATCGAAGAAGAGGGTCCGCTCGGTTTCAGTCGCCAGGGAGATCATCTTCCCTTTGGCGTCCTGTGCGGTCTTGTTGTAGATGTACTGCAGGTTGGTCGTTTTGCCACAAAGGCCGGGGCCATAGTAAACGATCTTGCAGTTGATTTCACGTGAAGCGTAATTAATAAAGGACATATTTCTTTAAAACCTCGATCAGTTAAAGAGGTTGTCTATATCGTCGTCGGTGATTTCGGCAAATGGACTATCGACGCCCGGTGCTTCATCGTGGATTTCGGTTTTCTTGACGAGATCGGCGAGGATATTCCCCAGTTCCAGGCTTGCTTTTTTGACGCGCAAGCGGACCAGGCCAAGGGAACTGCGTTGATCGAAGATGACGACCAGAATTATTCGGCCACCGATGATGGAGATGTGGATATTATCCTTCTCTCCTTCGTGGAACAGAATCGAGAATTCTTTTTCACCGATCAGTTTGGCGAGTCCCCCGGTTGCGGCAATGTTGCCGGCCGTCAGGGATGCCAGGCTTGTGGTGTCGAGATGCTCGGTCTCTCCGGTGGCAGCGATGAGCTGACCATTCTTGTCGACCAGGAAGATGACGTTTGAGTTTGACTCGCGGAGGAGTTTCTCAATGAGCGTCATGATGCGTTTGTATTCCTCATCGTACATGACGAGGGAAGATTGCGGGCCCAGCATCGGTGCCTCCTTGTGGAATTTATTGAAATACCATTGCACTGTATAACATCGAGTGTTAAGGAATTTCAAGGTTTTTCGCTTGATTGTCGAGAACTTGACCGGGACCAACCCTGCGCTACGCATCTATCGGCTGCCACTCTGTGGCGCGGTTGACTTGCCATGCTGAAACCCCTATCTTTCGGGTGTGTGAGTGTCATCGAAGGAGAAAAACGAACATGCCCAATTTTGAATCACCGGTCGGTCTGCGCTGCTGGGATCGACAGCCAGGCGAAGCGTCGAATTCCCAGCAGCCGGGTTACGATCTCTCCCTGCTTGAAGACTGTGAAAATGCCTTCCGTTTCACCGCTGTTGCCAGTGCGTCAAGGGTTTCGTCACTGATCCGAGAATTTTCGCGTTACCTGCCCGGTGAAGCCTTCTTTATCCTTGAGTACTATCCTGAAGATCCTTTGACTCAGCGCCCGGCCTCCACCGATGAGCGTCCGGTGCCGGAAGTTTTCTATTCTCCCTATATGCCGACGGCCGAGATTATCGGCATGATACAGCCCTTCTTTGATCGTTTGATTCATGATGGTTTTGTCGGCTTCGGGCTGGCGAATAATCGGCAGGGTTTGGAGATGTTCTACTCGGAAGAGAAGGTGTTCACCTTCTTTACCGATAACCATCTGCGGCTGTGTAATTTTCTTCAGCGCCAGGGACTGCCATTCTCCCCCGATCTGGTGTTGCCTGCCGATTTCGGCCATGATCATCTCTCCCTGCTGGGGATGCCGGAGCAATTATTGCCCGCTTCATTGGCCAGTCTACACCGCAACGATCTTGATTCTGTCAACTTCTGTCAGCAGCTGATCGATCTGCTCGATATGTACCCGGTCGAGGAGGGGATATCCTTCTTTATGACCCGCAAGGAGCAGGCCCAGGTTGCATTCCTGCTCGGGGGGAAGGCCGATTTTAGCGAGATGGGTGAGGTTGATTTCGGGACCCTGCTTTTGAACTGGAGTGATTTTGTAACCGAGTGCGAGGAGGGCTTTGAGGGCGATCTGGAAGAATATTGCCTGGGCCTCAAGGTGCGAGATCTGATCCAGTTCGTGGTCGATGGGGCTGCGGCCGAATTGGCTGAAAAGATCGCCCGTATTCTTGAAAACCCGGATGCCACTTTCCGCCGGATTCTCGTCGACCGCCGCAAACGGATCGACAGCCCTGAGTCGGGCGATGTCCAGTTGGAACCCTTCTGGTACCAGGGTGTGGTACGCCAACAGGGAGTCGAGATGCGCCGTGATCTGATCCGTAGCGGCTGGTTCGCGCGCTGATGATTTGTCTGCTGGCGGCAACCCCACATGAAACGGCCCTGCTGCGCCGACTGCTTCCCCTGGTCCCTGATCCCCGCTTGCCGGGGCAAGCCTTCTCTTGTCATTTCTGCAATGAAGATATCCTGCTGCTGCATACCGGTATCGGTATTGCCAGTGCCGCCTCCAGTTTGACCCGGCTCCTCGGACAGCAGGTCCCCGAGCTGCTGATCGCCTTCGGTTGCGGCGGTAGTTATCCGGCGAGCGGGTTGACAAATGGCGATCTGGCCCTGGCAGATTCTGAGTGTTTTGGAGATCTGGGGGCGGCAGGTGAAGAGGGCTTTGTGCCGCTCTGTGATCTGTGGCGCGCGCAGGCTGCCGATGAGCCGCCCCTCTTTGTCCAGCAATTCGATCTGCGAGGCACCTGGTTAGCGAACGCGACACAACTGCTGCAAGCTGCCGATGAGTTGTCTACGCTCAATATCCTCAGCGGCCCCTTTGTCACGGTCAACACCATCAGCGGAACCCGCGCATTGTGTCGGGATCTGGAGCGGCAAAATACCGGCATCTGTGAAAATATGGAGGGTGCGGCCTTGGCGCAGGTGGCAGGGTTTTATTCCGTTCCCCTGCTGGAACTGCGCGGCATCTCCAACCCCTGCGGCACGCGAGATTCCGAACTCTGGGATTTGCCCGCCGGGATGAGGATTGCGCAGCAGGCGGTATTGCGCCTGCTCAGGGACCTGCCTGGCTTAAGGAATCCGCTATGCGCCTGAGCCTCGGCTATTCTCCCTGCCCGAATGACACTTTCATTTTTCATGCCTTAAGTCATGGTTTGATCGAGGCCCCCTTCAGGCTCGAGGTGCGGCATGAGGATGTCGAAACCCTCAACCAGTTGGCCAGACAGGCCGCTCTGGATCTGACCAAGGTCAGCTATCACGCCTTCGGCCATCTGCGCGACGACTATTGTTTGTTGCGTACTGGCGGTGCCCTCGGGCGTGGCTGCGGCCCACTGGTGGTGGCGAAACAAGTGCAAGAGCTGGCCGATCTGGCCGATCAGCTGATCGCCATCCCGGGTGAGCTGACCACGGCCAACCTGCTGCTGCAGCTGCATGGTGAGGGCTATCGCCGACTGAAGGTTCTTTCGTTTGAGCAGATCATGCCGGCGGTCGCCAGTGGTGAAGTGGCCGCCGGGGTGATTATCCACGAATCTCGTTTTACCTACCCCGACTACGGCCTGGTCAAGCTGCTCGATCTGGGTGAGTGGTGGGAGGAGGAGACCGGTCACCCGATCCCCCTGGGCGGGATTCTGGCGCGGCGCAGTCTGGGCGAGGAGTTGATCGGCAAGGTCGATGACGCGATCGGGCGCAGTCTGGATTACGCCTGGCAACACCCGCAGCAGGCCACGGCCTATATTGCCGGCCATGCCCAGGAGATCGACGAGGCGGTGGTACGACGGCATATCGAGCTCTACGTCAACCGCTTCTCGCGTGATCTCGGTGTCGAAGGGGTCGCGGCGATTGAAGATCTCTTCTCGCGTGCCGAAGGGCGCGGTCTGATCCCGAAGAGTTGCCAACCGCTTTTTATCTGATTTCTGCGTAGCTTGCATAGCAAAAGGCCGCCTCCGAAAGGAAGCGGCCTTTTGCTATGCATGATCTCCAGCGCCTAAAGACCAAGCGCTACGGGCCTGCGCTATTACTTCAGATGGACCGCCTTGATGTACTTGGCGTTGACCGCTGTACTAAGGGCCTTAAGGGTCGCTTCATCGGCCGGGGAGTCGACCGAGAAGACCACCATCGCCTCGCCGGCCTTTTCGCGCCGCCCCAGGCTCATGTTGCCGATGTTAATCCCGGCGTCACCCAGCAGGGTGCCGATCTTGCCCAGTGCTCCGGGGCGGTCGGCGTAGGACATGACCAGCATGTGCTCTTCGGGGCGGAAATCGATGTCGAAATTGCGCATCTTGACGATCTTGGGTGTCCCCTCAAACAGGGTGCCGGCGATGGTGCGCGATCCTTCCGGGCTTTCAATCGACAGGGTGATCAGGTTGGAGAAGGACTCGGTTTCGGTCGAGCGGACCTCCTCAACGGCGATCCCCATGTTGCGCGCCACCAGGTTGGCGTTGACCAGATTGACATCCTGTTCGGTGCAGTGATTGAGCAGGGCCGCCAGTCCACTGACGGTCAAGGGAGCGCAATCGAAGCGGGCCAGCTTGCCGTGGTAGGTGAAGGTGATCTTGTTGGGATTGGGCGGCGCCAGCTGGGAGATGAACTCGCCGATTGTGCTGATCAGGCCCAGGAAGGGTTTCATGTGATCCATCAGGTCGGGATCGAAGCGCGGGATGTTAACCGCGTTCTCAAGCGGCTTGCCGTCGATGTAGTTGATGATCTCCTTGCTGACGTCGACCGCCACGTTCTTTTGCGCTTCGTAGGTGTTGGCCCCCAGGTGGGGGGTGACGACCATATTCGGATGTGCGATCAGCTGTTTCAACGTCTCTGTGTCGGGCGGCTCTTTGCTCCAGACATCGAAGCCGGCACCGATCACCTTGCCGCTGTTGAGCGCGTCGAGGGTTGCTGCTTCTGCGAAGATACCACCGCGCGCGCAGTTGATGATGATGACGCCGTCCTGCATCTTGGCAAAGTGCTCGGCGGTGATCATGTTGCGGGTTTCATCGTTGAGTGGCGTGTGGACGCTGATGACATCGGCGAAGCGGATGATATCCTCGAGCGGAACCAGCTTGACCCCGAAATCCTCGGCGCGTTTCTCCGAAATGTAGGGGTCGCAGACGATGACCTCCATTTCGAAGGCCTTGGCACGCAGTGCTACGCGGCCACCGACCTTGCCGAGGCCGATAACACCCAGGGTGCGCCCTTTGAGTTCGTGGCCGGTAAAGGGTGCACGATTCCAGGCGCCGCTCTTGAGGTCGGCATTGGCCACCGTGATGTTGCGACACAGGCTGAGCAGCAGGGCCATGCTGTGCTCGGCGGCCGAATTGGTGTTTCCAAAGGGCGCATTGACGACAATAATGCCGCGCTTGCTGGCAGCCCGAACATCGACGTTGTCGATGCCGACGCCAGCGCGGGCAATCATCTTCAGCTTCGTGGCATGCTCAAGCAGCGCCTCGTCGACCGTGGTGCCACTGCGAGTGATAATCGCTTCGTAGGCACCGATGGTTTTGTGCAATTCCGCAACCGGGAGTCCGAGTTTCACGTCCAGTTCGACGCGCGGATCATTGGTCAGCAGTGCCAGGCCGCTTTCAGAAATTTCGTCAGTAACCAGTACCTTCATCCTTGTACCTTCCTTATGGGTC
>JAUXIR010000197.1 GCA_030620915.1 Geopsychrobacter sp.
GTCCGGGAGTCGCCTGATTTTCGTCGACATTAACCTTGCCAATCCTGATTCGGCCAGCGTAAGTTTCAGCCAATTCGTCAATCATCGGAGCGATCGCCTTGCAGGGGGCACACCAGGTCGCCCAAAAATCGACCAGTACTGGTTCAGAGGATTGGAGCACCTCTGCTTCAAAGTTATCATCGGTAAATTCAAGCACCTTATCTCCAGCCATCGACCTGTCTCCTTTTATATGCGAGCGTATGAATTCGAATATTACGAATCTATTCACTATAAAGGATCCGACAAAAAAATCAAGAATTGTGAACAGATTCAGCTTTCTTGACAGTCTTTCATCCCGCCCCTATCATTGAGCCGAAATGGGGGAGGAGAGGATAAAAGAAAGAATATGCAGGAACGACTTTCAAACAGCTGTCGCCAGCTCAGCACAATGGTTGACAAACTGGCTGTCGAACATGGCGAGACACTGATTCGGGTCGGCCGTCAACTGGCCGAGATATTCACCCGCGGAGGACAACTCATTCTAGCGGGCAATGGCCCTCTGCAGGCCGTCGCGCAACAGACTGCGACAGCCTTTTCTCATCGCCTCGGCTTCGAACGCCCCCCCCTCCCGGCAGTCGCCCTTGGCGGTGATCCGATCTTTACCGCCGCCCTGCTGGCAGATCAGCAACCGCAAGAAATCCTGGCGCGTGAATATCGAATGCACAGCGAACGCGAACATATGCTGTTGATCTTCGGTAACGAAAATCCATCTCTGCAAATCAGTCACCTGATCGAACAGATCGAGGATACCCGCTCTCTGGTCCTGATCGGCCCCGTCGACAAAGATGGCCCAACGCAGGCAGGACAAGCAGCGCTGAGTCTCAAGCTCCCGGGAGAATCTCCGGCACGACTGGCTGAACTCGGTCTGGTCTGTGGCCACCTGATCTGTGAGCTCGTCGAAGGGGAATTATTTGGCGTCTGAGAGTAGAAAACCAGACACTGTCCGAGCTGTTCCAATACCTGGTTACACGGTCGAGTTACGTCTAAAGAATCAGCTGGTCGTGATAATCGGTGGTGGGCGCACCGCCATGCGCAAATTACCCGCACTGCTCGCTGCCGGCGCAAAAATCAATATTATCGACCCCGCGCCCCTGCCAAATATGCCGCAGCACCCGCAACTAACCCACCACTGTCGCTGCTACCTGCCGACAGATTTAAACTCGGCGCGGCTGATTTTTGCCGCAACCGACGACCCGCGGATCAACGCCCGCGTTGCCGAAGATGCTGCCGCGCTTGAAATTCTTTGCTGCCGGATCGACAGTGCAGAAGATTCTGACTTCATCACCCCGGCGCGGCTGCTGCGACCTCCCCTCTCTTTTTCAGTCTCAACCGGGGGAGAGAGCCCAGCCATGGCTTCGGCCTTACGCGATCTGCTGGCCGAGAAAATCCCCCCGGTCTGGCAGACGGCGACGGAATTAGCCGCAGCCATTCGCCAAAAGGTATTGACTGAACAGCATCAGATTCCCTACAATCAACAGGTTTTGCTGCTGCTGATCGAACAGGGTCTGTTTGAGGTTCTCGAACAATCCGATCAGGCTGGCATCGACCAGCTGCTTCTCAAACATTTCGGCGCAGGTTTCTCGCTGAAAAACCTGCAGTTTTCTCTTCCCGAAGGGACGCCATGAGCATTCACATCATCCTCTTCAAAACAGTTTTGATCTGTTACCTGACGGCCACAGTTCTCTACCTGTTACACGTTGTCGCGCGCAAGGAGAAACCGGGCCGGCTTGCTCGCTGGGTTCTGCTCGCGGGAGCGATCGTACAGCTTATCGCGTTCATCACACAATTTATCCAGGTCGGGCATACCCCGGTCACCAACTTGCACGAATCGCTCTCATTCTTCGCCTGGTGCCTGGTGGTGTTCTTCCTGTTTTTCGATCTACGCTACCGTCTGTCGGTGATGGGAGCCTTCTCCAGCGCACTCGCGGTTGTCACCATGCTCGGCAGCGGCATTGCGCCCAAAACCGCCGAGCCCCTGAGTCCGATGCTCAACTCCTGGTGGTTCCCGGTGCATGTCAGTTTCGCCTTTTTGGGCAACGCTGCCTTTGCGCTGGCCTTCGGTGCCGGGGTGATGTATCTGCTGCAGGACAGAATGCTCAAGAGCAAACACTTTTCGGCACTTTACTACCGCCTGCCATCCCTCGACACCCTTGACAACATCAACTACCGCGCCCTCTCATTCGGCTTTCCGTTGATGACTCTGGGCATTATCACCGGCGCCGCCTGGGCCGAGTCGGTCTGGGGCACCTATTGGAGCTGGGACCCGAAAGAGACCTGGGCCCTGATGACCTGGTTCGTCTATGCGGCATTACTACATGGACGAATGAGTATCGGCTGGCGCGGACGTCGTGCGGCAATCTTTGCCATCATCGGCTTTTTCTGCCTGGTCTTCACCTTCCTCGGTGTCAACCTGCTCCTGAGCGGGCAGCACACCTTTGATGCGTTAATGGGCAAACCCTACTGACAGACATTCGGAATATTAAGATGAATATACTGGTCGTGGGGCTCAGCCATAAGACAGCCCCGGTAGAAATTCGTGAAAAGATTGCATTCTCGCCAACAGCGATGGGTGAACCGTTGCGCCAGATGCTGGCGCTTGAAGCTGTCAATGAAGGGATTATTGTCTCAACTTGCAACCGGGTCGAGCTCTATGCCACCAGTCGTGATCCCGAGCAAGCCATCATCCAATTGCGGCGTTTTCTAGCTGATTTTCATGGCCTGACTTACGAAAACATTGATGAGCATCTCTACGACTTGCACGGCGAAGATGCGATCCGTCACGTGCTGCGCGTTTCCGCCAGCCTCGATTCGATGATCATCGGCGAACCGCAGATCCTTGGGCAGATCAAGACCGCCTACGGCTACGCCAGTGAATTCAAGACTGCCGGGCTGATCCTCAACCGTTTTATGCATAAGGCATTTTCGGTCGCCAAGCGGGTGCGTACCGAGACCGCGATTGCCAGCAACGCCGTTTCGGTTTCATTCGCAGCGGTCGAACTGGCGCGCAAGATTTTCAGTAGCCTCGAAGACAAGACCGTCATGCTGATCGGGGCCGGGGAGATGTGTGAACTCGCCGCGCGCCACTTCATCAATAACGGCATCTCCGAGGTGCTTGTCACCAACCGAACCTTTGCCCGCGCCGAAAAACTGGCGGCAGAGTTCAACGGTCGTGCGGTTACATTTGAGAATTTTCGCGATCAATTGCACCAGGTCGATATCGTCCTCTCCTCGACCGGTGCACCCGACTATATCCTCGAAGCAAAAAAACTGACTGAAGTCATCAAACTGCGCCGCAATAAGCCGATGTTTCTGATCGATATCGCCGTGCCGCGTGATATCGAACCGAAAGCCAACAAGATCGACAACATCTATCTCTACGATGTCGATGATCTACAGGGCGTGGTTCAGTCCAACCTAAAGGAACGCAAAAAAGAGGCCGACAAGGCCGAGAAGATCATCGAGCAAGAGATCCTTCAGTTCTACCGCTGGCTCTCGACCCTTGAGGTTAAGCCGACCATTGTCGCCCTGCGTCAAAAGTTGGAGGGTTTACGTCAGGCAGAGGTTCAAAAAACCCTCGCAAACCTTTCCGCCGATGACAAAACTGCAAAATCGATCGATGCCCTGACCCGTGCGCTGGTGAATAAAATCCTTCATCAGCCAACATCGATCCTCAAAGACGCCCAGAACAGAGACGACGGCAATACCTATATTGACGCCGTTCGTACCCTTTTTGATCTGCCCGCACCGGTCGCCGAGAATTCAGCGGCAACCGACAATGTCGGACAGGAAGACTGAAGGAGCATTCCCCATGGCAAAACAGATTCTGCGTATCGGAACCCGGGCCAGCGCCCTCGCATTGTGGCAGGCAAACTGGGTCAAAGACGAGCTTGAAAAACGCTATCCAGAGCTCGAAGTTACCCTGACCAAAATCAAAACCCAGGGCGACAAGATCCTCGATGTGCCGCTGGCGATGGTTGGCGGCAAGGGCCTCTTCGTCAAAGAGATCCAGGAAGCGATGTTGCGCAACGAGATCGATATCGCCGTCCATTCGATGAAGGATGTCCCGACCTTCTTCCCCGAAGGGACCGGCCTGCGCTGCATCACCGAGCGCGAAGATCCGCGCGACATCCTGGTTCTCAATGAGGGCTGCAAGAGTCTCGATGAGATCCCCCAGGGTGGTCGCATCGGCACCAGTTCGCTACGCCGCAAGGCTCAGTTGCTGAGCCTGCGCCCCGATCTGCAGATGATCGACATCCGCGGCAACGTCCAGACCCGGATCAGCAAACTCGTTGATGACAAGCTGGATGCCGTGGTATTGGCTGCCGCCGGCATGCACCGGCTCGGCTTCGATGATCAGATTGGCGCCTACCTTGACCCCA
>JAUXIR010000148.1 GCA_030620915.1 Geopsychrobacter sp.
GCCTTCATGACGTTGAAGCCACCAATCGCCAGTTCGGTGATCGGTGACTCGGTCCCACCGGCAAACATCGCATCGGCATCACCACGGGCAATCACATGATAGGCGTCGCCAATAGAATGGGTGCCTGTTGCACAGGCAGATACGGGTGCGATATTGGGCCCCTTGGCCCCGAAGCGGATCGAAATATGGCCTGGAGCCAGATTGATGATCAGCATCGGGATAAAGAAGGGCGAAATTTTCTTATAGCCACGTTCGAGTAGCGCCGAATGGTATTTCTCAATCGTCGGCAGTCCACCAAGCCCGGATCCGACGATAACCCCGACACGGTCCGCATTTTCGTCGGTAATCTCAAGCCCGGAATCCTCAAGCGCTTCCTGGCTGGCCGCCAGACCGTATTGAATAAAGAGATCCATCTTCTTGATCTCTTTTTTCTCGATATAGTCCTCGGCAACAAAACCCTTAACCTCAGCAGCAATCTGGGTCGGCAGGTTCGAGGCGTCAAACCGGGTAATCTTGTCGACACCGGAACGTCCTGCAAGCAGGGCATCCCAGGTTTTTTCTACACCGATTCCAAGGGGAGAAACGATCCCGACACCGGTCACCACTACTCTACGCATGCGAATCTCTTTTCCTGTTTAAAAGGGAATGGCTAGGTAACGTCATACAGTATTTTGCTTGAGTGTACGACGACTGGCGGGTCAAAGGAACCGGGAGCAGAAACGGTCTGCTCCCGGCTTCAACTGCTCAGGAAGGCTTGTTGATGTAATCGACAGCGTCCTGAACTTTTTGAATCTTCTCAGCATCCTCATCGGAGATCTCGATATCGAACTCCTCTTCGAGTGCCATGACCAGTTCTACGGTATCCAAAGAATCGGCACCGAGGTCATCCATAAATGCGGCCTGGTTTGTTACTTGATCCTCATCAACGCCAAGTTGCTCGGCAACAATTTGCTTTACACGCTCTTCGATAGAAGCCATTTGCTTTCCTCCTGTTTTGTTGAGACCCTTTATAAGGGGTCTTTAGAGACAAGGTTTGATCGATTACTGATCAGTCTTACATATACATACCGCCGTTGACGCCTAGAACCTGCCCGGTCACATAGCCGGCCCGATCCGAAGCGAGATAAATAACGGCATGAGCGATGTCTTCTGCTTCGCCGAGACGACCGAGTGGGATTTGCGCGGCAAGCTCTGCCCGCGCTTTGTCACCCAGATCATCGGTCATGTCGGTATCAATAAAGCCGGGCGTTATGGCATTGGCGGTTACATTGCGCCGCGCCAGTTCACGCGCGACCGACTTGGTCAATCCAATCAGACCGGCCTTGCTGGCGCTGTAATTGACCTGCCCGGGGTTGCCCATTTCACCAACAACAGATGAGATATTTATGATGCGCCCACACCGCTGCTTGCTCATGACCTTGGCTACTGCCCGGGTCATCAGAAACGCACTCTTGAGGTTGGTATCGAGTACCGCGTCCCAGTCAGCATCCTTCATCCGCAGCAACAGCCCGTCGCGAGTAATCCCCGCATTGTTGACCAGAATATCGATCCGACCAAAGGTCGCAAGGGCCTGGTCGATGAGATTTCCAACATCCGCAGGATTAACAACATCAACAACAACGGCGATCGCCTTGCGCCCCAAGGCCTCAATTTCAACAACCAATTCCTTAAGCGGGGCCTCAGACCTGGCGCAAACGACTAAGTCGGCACCGCTCTTTGCCAGTTGCAGAGCAGTACAGCGCCCGATTCCGCGCGAGGCACCGGTGACAATCGCAATCTTACCTTCCAGCATAATATTTACTCCTCGAATCAAAGGTCAACAAAAGGATCAAAGAGTCAGTTTAGCAAGGGTGTCAACCGAATCGACCTGTTGACAATCACTCCCCTTAACGATCCGCTTAACCAAACCACAGAGCACCTTGCCGGGACCGATCTCAACGTAACGTTTTACGCCACAGCGATCCATCTCAAGCACCGATTCGTCCCAACGAACGGCGGCACAGACCTGCCTGACCAGCAGCTCCTTGACTCTCTCCGGCTCAGCATAACTGCTCGCTTCAACATTTCCGACAACCGGACACTTAAAAGCAGCGATCTCCAGGGGAGCGAGAACCTCTTCAAGGCGCTCAGCAGCCGGTTTCATCAAGGCAGAATGAAAAGGCGCACTGACCGGCAACAACATGGCCCGTTTGGCCCCCTGTTCCTTGGCCAGCACAATCGCACGCTCGACCGCGGTTGCATGCCCCGCAATAACGATTTGACCAGGACTATTGAAGTTTGCCGGCGCAACAATCTCACCGGCAGCAGCCTGCTGACAAATCTGTCCAAGTGATTCTCGATCAACCCCCATGACGGCCGCCATGGCACCGACTCCAACCGGGACAGCATCCTGCATAAAGGTGCCGCGCTGGCGCACGGTCTTAACCGCATCGGAAAAATTAAGCGCACCGACAGCAACCAGCGCAGAAAATTCTCCCAACGAATGACCCGCAGCACAACCGGGAATCAATCCTGTTTCCTGCTCAAGGACACGTAAGACCGCAATACTGGTGGTCAAAATTGCGGGCTGCGTATTCGCTGTCAGACGGAGGTCATCCTCACTGCCGGCGAAGCAGAGTGCGGCCACGTCGAAACCAAGGGCATCACTAGCCTCTTCGTAGGTCTGACGAGCCTGTGGAAAATTGTCGACCAGCTGTTTGCCCATGCCGGGATACTGTGAACCCTGGCCAGGAAAAAGAAATGCAATCATCGGTTTTATCCTGTTCCTTAAATTACCAGCGAATAAGGGTCGAGCCCCAGGTAAAACCACCACCGAAGGCCGAGAGCAGAATGACATCACCCGACTTCAGCAGTCCGGCACGATTGGCTTCATCCATGGCCACCGGGATGGTCGCACCGGAGGTGTTGCCGTATTTGTGAACATTGATATAGACCTGATCATCATTCAGCTTGATTCGCTTGGCTGTCGCTTCGAGGATCCGCTTATTCGCCTGATGGGGAATAAAGAGCGAAACATCACTGGCGCTCAGGCCATTGGCTTCGAGGGCTTCGAGGGAGACATTTGTCAGGGAACGCACGGCAACCTTGAAGACCTCATTGCCCTGCATCTTCAGGTAAGGAATGTGATCCGTAATATTTTCGACACTCGGTGTCACACGTGTACCGAAACCAGGTTGATAAAGCAGGTCGAGATAACTGCCGTCGGAATGCATGTGAGATGAAAGCACACCTGATTCGCTATCTTCAGCCGCTTCAAGCACAACGGCACCTGCTCCATCGCCAAAAAGCACGCAGGTATTCCGATCGGTCCAATCAACGATACGGCTCAGCGTTTCAGCGCCGATAACCAGGACCTTCTTACCCCGACCGGCCTGGATAAAATCACTGGCACAGCTAAGGGCATAAACGAAGCCGCTACAGGCCGCTGAAATATCGTAGGCATAAGCCTTATCGGCACCCAGATTTTCCTGTACGATACAGGCCGTTGCCGGCCAGGGATAATCACCGGTGATCGTGCCGAGCACGATCATGTCTATTTCAGCGGCAGAGACACCGGCCATCTCGAGGGCACGCTCAGCTGCCCGGGTTGCCAAGTCGGAGGTAAACTCACCGTCCGCGGCAATCCGGCGCTCTTCGATACCGGTTCGGGCAATAATCCAATCGTTGGTGGTATCGACCATCTTTTCGATGTCGAAGTTAGTCCGTATCTTCTCCGGCAGACAAGAACCGGTACCCGTAATACGTGCTCTGATCACAATGAATCTCCTTTGATCATGTCCGGAACCAGATAGATCAGTTATTGGATTGAGTGCACCAGCTTCTCTTCGAACTTGATACCAGCAAATTCATGGGCCTGACGAATGGCAATTGCGATCGCCAGCGGCGTTGCCTTACCGTGGCAAACAACACCGGTCCCGGCCAGACCCAACAAGGGAGCACCACCATATTCGCAAGGATCGACTCTCTTTTTAAAAGCACGAAACGCACTGCGACTCAGCAGGGCCCCCAGTTTCGATAAAAAACGACCCTCTATCTCGGAGCGTAGCATGCTGGTCATGGCGACGGCCAGACCTTCGG
The DNA here is from genome assembly GCA_030620915.1 of Geopsychrobacter sp. GTDB lineage: Bacteria > Desulfobacterota > Desulfuromonadia > Desulfuromonadales > Geopsychrobacteraceae > Geopsychrobacter. Next base: position 4,078 of record JAUXIR010000148.1, read on the forward strand.
AAACCTTAAGCAGGACATTACCGACAAAACCGTCACAGACGATAACATCGACCGAGCCGTTAAAAACATCTCCACCTTCGACATTGCCGACATAGTTGAGTTCAGTCTCGAGCAACAAGCGATGAGCTTCGCGAGTCAGGTCGGTGCCCTTTTTTGCTTCTTCACCATTGGAAAGAAGGCCGACGCGTGGTGCCTTGATCCCGACGACGTGCTGCATATACAAACTGCCCATGATGGCAAATTGTTGCAGATTTAAGGGCTTGCAATCGACGTTGGCTCCCATATCGAGAACCAGCGTCATCCCCTTGACACCAGGCAATAGGGTCCCGATCGCAGGACGGTCTATCCCCTTGACACGCCTGAGAACGAACATCCCGGCTGCCATGGTCGCGCCTGAGTTACCGGTACTGACAACGGCATGGGCGTCCCCGCTCTTGACCAGGTCAAAAGCAACGCGAATCGAGGAATCTTTCTTTTTACGCACCGCATCCGAGGCTGAATCTTCCATCCCCACAACCTGACTGGCGTGCTGAATCGAAATCTTCAGATTATCGGTTTGATGCTTTGCCAGTTCTGCCCGAACGAGGGCCTCATCGCCAACCAGCACGACTTCACAACCCCAACGTTGACAGGCAGCAACCGCCCCGGCCACTTCAGAAACCGGGGCAAAGTCCCCACCCATCGCATCAACTGCTACTCTGATAGTCATGACTTAAATAGAGGTCGTTAAATCAGATACTGGTATCACTTAGAATTTCTTTTCCCTTGTATGTGCCGCAGTTAGCACAGACACGATGAGGGAGTTTTTGCTCTTGGCACTGAGGGCAGGTCGAAATGCCAGGGGCGGAGATAGAGTCATGTGAACGACGCATGTTCTTTTTTGATTTCGAGGTTTTCTTCTTTGGTACTGCCATTTTGTATCTCCTTAAAACTGGCCGAAATATGGCCACTGTTTAATAGCTTTACCCGGAACGAAAGTGCGTCACCGGGATTAGCGATCTATTCTTCATCACGAAGGGTCCAGCTTCAGATCCCTCAACTTCCCAAAGCGGTTATTAAAATGCCTGGGCTCACAATCACATTTACCAATATTCAGGTCGACCCCACAGTAAGGGCAAAGACCGGCACAATCCTCACGACACAAACTATGAGTCGGAAGAGACATCAAGAGTTGCTCCTGAAGGACCGGCAACAGATCAACTTCACCCTCTTCCAGGGCGATACTATTGATTTGCTCGTCGTCCAGCTCCAGCTCTTCCGCGACGGAATCCTGTTCCTCAACAATGTTTAAAACAACAGAAAAAGACTCATCCAAATGCCCA
>JAUXIR010000107.1 GCA_030620915.1 Geopsychrobacter sp.
GCCGAAGACGCCGGGCTATAGAAAGCACTGCCGTTACCGAGAAGTTTGACGACTTCGCCACCGGCAGCCTTGGTACGCTCAACCATGGCGGTCATCACTTCGTTGGCCTTCTCTGCGCTACCATACTTCTGCTCGAGAAGTTCCATGACCGGAATGCCGTTAACGCTGGCATAACGAACCAGAGGGACCATGGTGTCACCGTGACCACCAAGGGTCATGGCATTTACGTCGCGGATCGAGACACCCAGTTCCCAGGCAATGAAAGACTGGAAACGAGCCGAATCGAGGACACCAGCCTGGCCCATAACACGCTCAGCCGGAAAACCGGTGACTTTGCGGCACAGGGTAACCATAGCGTCGAGTGGGTTAGAGATAACGATGACGAAAGCTTCAGGAGCGTTGTCACGGATACCTTCGGCAACCGAGGTCATGATTTTGGAGTTAACGCCGATCAGATCGTCACGACTCATGCCGGGCTTACGTGGCAGGCCGGCAGTCACAATAACAATGTTTGCACCAGCAATATCTTTATAATCGTTGGTCCCGGTCACGCTGACGTCAAAGCCATCAACCGGAGAAGCCTCGGCGATGTCGAGGGTTTTCCCCTGGGGCATGCCTTCAACGATATCGAACAGGACGATATCACCCAGTTCACGCAGTGCACAAAGCTGAGCCAGAACACCACCAATTTGACCACCACCGATCAGAGCAATTTTTGGTCTTGCCATTTTTTCTCTCCTTTATACAGATAAATTGGCCTGCGTCAATTGACAGGCACGGACATCCACAAACGACAAATCTAAACCCAATAATCAATTACGATGTATACAGTATACAAACGCTTTTTTACTGTCAAGGCACCTTTGCGCTTTGAAGTAATTTTATCTCGATAGGCCACCTAGCCACCAGACAGGCAGATTGAAAGGGCCATTCCAGAAGCCAATCATCACCATTCCGAACAATAAAAAAATGGGCGAAGCCAGAAAATTGACTTCGCCCACTTAACTTCACTTCAAAGCAATCAACGATCAGCCGATCGAGTCAATAATGGCATTCAGAGTTGCACTTGGACGCATCTCCCTGGTCAGCAGTGCAACGTCCGGGCGGAAGTAGCCACCGATATCAACCGGTGAGCCCTGAGCAGCCAGAAGCTCTTTATTGATCTTGGCTTCATTCTTTTCGAGCTCAGCCGCCACCTCGGCGAAACGGGACTGCAGACCGGCATCCTTGGACTGAGCTGCCAACCCCTGAGCCCAGTACATGGCCAGGTAGTAATGACTGCCACGGTTATCGATCTCATTCACCTTACGCGAAGGATTCTTCTGGTTCTGGAGGAACTTGCCGATGGCATCATCGAGGGTCGCAGCCAGAAGGGCAGCCTTGTCATTCTTCGCATTGGTCGCTACCTGTTCCAGCGAAGGGACCAGGGCGCAGAATTCACCGAGGGAATCCCAACGCAGGTGACCTTCCTTAAGGAACTGCTGTACGTGTTTGGGCGCGGAGCCACCGGCACCGGTCTCAAACAGGCCACCACCGTTGATCAACGGTACGATCGACAGCATCTTGGCGCTGGTCCCCAATTCCAGAATCGGGAAGAGGTCGGTCAGGTAGTCACGCAGCACGTTACCGGTAACCGAAATGGTGTTCAGCCCCTTGCGGATACGCTCGAGGGAGAACTTCATCGCTTCGACCGGTGCCATGATGCGGATATCGAGACCTGCGGTATCGAACTCCGGCAGATACAGATTTACCTTTTTGATGATCTCGGCATCATGACCACGGTTCTCGTCGAGCCAGAAGATCGCCGGCTCGCCGGAAGCCTTGGCGCGATTAACCGCCAGCTTGATCCAATCCTTGATCGGCACATCCTTGGCCTGGCTGGAACGGAAGATGTCACCGGTCTCAACCACCTGCTCAAGCAGGGTGACGCCGGCAGAATTGACCAGACGAATGGTGCCGCTTGCAGGCGCTTCAAAGGTCTTGTCGTGCGAACCGTACTCCTCGGCTTTTTGCGCCATCAGACCGACGTTGGCGACGCTGCCCATGGTGGATGGATCGAACTGACCGTTACGCTGGGCATCTTCGATGATCTCACGATAGATGGTGGCGTAGCAGCGATCAGGAACCATGGCGATGGTGTCCTGCAGCTCATCGTCGTTGTTCCACATCTTGCCGCCGTCACGTACGACGTTCGGCATCGAGGCATCGACAATAACGTCATTCGGCACGTGCAGGTTGGTGATCCCCTTGCGCGAATCGACCATCGCCAGATCCGGGCGGGTCGCGTAAACGGCAGCGATGTCGGCCTCGATCTCGGCTTTTTTGTCAGCCGGCAGGCGATCGAGCTTAGCGAGAATATCACCCAGGCCCAGGTTCACATTGGCACCGATCTCCTTGAGGGCGGCAGCATGCTTGTCGAGGGCGGCAGCATAGTATACCGATACGCAGTGACCGAACATGATCGGATCGGAGATCTTCATCATGGTCGCCTTGAGGTGCAGGGAGAGCAGCACACCCTTCTCCTTGGCTTCTTCAATCGTTGCCGCATAGAACTTACGCAGCTCAGCGACCTTCATCACGGAAGAATCGAGGACCTCGCCCGCCTGTAGCGCCAGGCCTTCCTTCAAGACACTGCTGCTGCCATCGGCACCAACGAACTCAATCTTGAGCGTATCGGTCTTGTCCATGGTGACCGACTTTTCAGTTGCGAAAAAATCACCGCCATCCATATGGGCAACACGAGCCTGGGAGCCGCTCTTAGGCCAGGGCTGCATCATGCGATGAGGATTTTTCTGGCCGAACTTCTTGACCGAAGCGGCGGCGCGGCGATCGGAGTTGCCTTCGCGCAAGACCGGGTTAACCGCAGAACCGAGGCACTTGGCATAACGGGTCTGAATCGCCTGCTCTGCATCATTCTTCGGCTCTTCAGGGTAACTCGGCACATCGTAGCCCTTCTGCTGCAATTCCGTGATAGCATCTTGCAGTTGGGGGATAGAGGCACTGATGTTTGGCAGCTTGATGACATTGGCGCCCGGGGTCAATACCAACTCACCGAGTTGAGACAGGTAGTCATCAACCTTCTGCTCTTCTTTCAGATTATCGGGAAAGTTGGCGAGGATACGACCAGACAGAGAGATATCTCTCGTCTCAACCGAGATACCGGTTCCCTTGGTGAATGCCTGAACAATCGGCAGCAAAGAGTAGGTGGCCAGGGCCGGTGCTTCATCAATTTCGGACCAAATAATCGTAGATGTTTCGTTTGACATGTCTCTCTCCTTGAAAATGGTGCAGATATCGCCAGAGGCGAAATAAACCAACCGAACAAATATTCTTTTATTTTCAGGCCAGTTACATACACATACGCCCAGCAAATGGCCAAAGAATGTTGTATACAGTATGCAAAACGCCCATAGCTGTCAAGGGAAAACAGGACCGCGCAAAAGGGGTTTCATACTCTGTTATTTTTTTAAAATCCCCTCCCTCTCCAACCAGCCACACCCCCGCCCCCAACGCGGAAAAGAATGAAATCACAACCGTTCTTTTCGATAAAAAACGCCCGGCCCGAACAGCTCATCTTAGTGAGTTGTTCGGGCCGGGCGTCGCGTAGCAGATTCTACAGGAAAAGATTACGAATCTGAGCCCCTCTAGCGAGGGAACAGGTCTGACTCCCGTGCTTCCTTGCGAGCGGTATCCAGCTCCTGCTGACTTTTATCACGCGGGATACTGAAAACCTGCCCTTCGAAGATCTGTTGCGGGTCCTTAATCTGGTCCCGGTTGGCCTTGTAAATCAACGGCCAGAGCAAAGGTTCACCATAAATATCCCTGCGACTGGAAAGACTAAACAGGGTCTCACCGACTGAAACCGTCACCTGATCGAGAAAAACAATTTCAGGCTTCGCTGGTTTAGGCGCAGGCTTAGGTCTCGCTGGCACCGGTTTCTTCTTGACCGGCAGTTTAATCTTCTTTTTTGCCGCAGCGGCCCTGGCCTCAATTTCAGCCCGCCGCCGAATCTCAAGCTCTGCCGCTTTTTCTTGAGCGACAGCCGCAGCCTTCGCGGCATGCAGCAAAGCCTGGTTTAACAGCTCGCGGGCATGACTGTATTTTTTCCGAGAAACAAGATTCTCGGCATCATGCAGGGCAGCCGAAGCGGCTTCATAATCGGCCGGGGCCAAAACCTTGGCACCACGTACGTAGGCCTTAGCCACCTCGCTACGGACAATCTCGAGTTCAACTTGCGGCCGACCAGCACAGCCCACTACAAGTAAAATCCCAAGTATCAGAAGAGCCTGTTTCAGAAACATCAATTCCTTATATCTAAGGGTTCCGCCGGTTATTGCTTAGCCGGCTTACGCAAACGGATCCCCAACTCCTGCAGCTGCTTATCATTCACCTCGCCAGGAGCGTCGGAGAGCAGACAGGTCGCCTTCTGGGTCTTCGGGAAAGCGATGACGTCGCGGATCGAATCGGTTCCGGCCAGAATCATTACCAGTCGATCAAGACCAAAGGCGATCCCACCATGGGGCGGCGCACCGAAGCTGAGGGCATCGAGTAAAAAGCCGAATTTCTCGCGCGCCTCCTCCTCATCGATCCCCAGCAGGCCGAACATCGTCTGCTGGACCGCCTGATCGTGGATACGGATCGAACCGCCACCGATCTCAGAGCCATTCAGCACCAGGTCGTAAGCCTTGGCGCGGACCTTGCCGGGCTCGGTTGCGAGCAATGCCACATCTTCATCGAGCGGAGCGGTAAAGGGATGGTGAACCGCGACATGGCGTCGCTCTTCTCCATCCCACTCGAAGAGCGGAAAGTCGGTGACCCAGACAAAGCTGTAATCATCCTTCTTGGCCAAGCCAAGTTTTTGGCCTAAATGCTGGCGCAAACGGCCGAGGGAATCATTTGTCACCCTGGCTGAATCGGCAACAAACAGCAGCAGATCACCCTCTTCAGCACCCATCGCCTGCTCAATCGACTTGAGCTCTTCGGGGGTAAAGAATTTGGCGATCGGCGACTGCCAGCCATCGGCATTGATCTTGACCCATGCCATCCCTTTGGCCCCGTAGATTCCGGCAAATGCGGTTAAATCGTCGAGTTCCTTGCGCGAGAAGGTCGAGGCGCCTTTGACATTGATCGCCTTGACCATGCCACCCTTATTGGCGACTTCGGCAAAAACCTTGAACCCACACCCCTTGACGATCTCGGTCAATTCTACCAACTCAAGCCCGAAACGCAGATCGGGGTTATCCACCCCATACCTATCAATGGCTTCGGCATAGGTGATACGTGGCAGCGACTCCGGGATTTCGACTCCGATCCCCTCACGGAAGACGCGCGAGATCATCCCTTCCATGATGGTCATGACATCGTCACGATCGACGAAGCTCATCTCGCAATCGATCTGAGTAAACTCAGGCTGGCGATCGGCACGCAGATCTTCGTCGCGGAAACACTTGACAATCTGGGCGTAGCGGTCGAAACCGGCAACCATCAACAACTGCTTGAAGAGTTGTGGCGATTGCGGCAGGGCATAGAACTGCCCGTTATTCACCCGGCTCGGCACCAGATAGTCACGCGCGCCTTCAGGGGTACTCTTGGTCAGCACCGGAGTCTCGATATCGAGAAAGCCATGCTCATCCAGGTAGCTGCGGACCGTACGGGTAACGCGATGGCGCAATATCATGTTGTTCTGCACAGTTGTGCGGCGCAGGTCGAGATAGCGATGCTTCAGGCGGATATTTTCGGCCACCTCGCTATACTCGTCAAGCATGAACGGAGGGGTTTCAGAGCGATTGAGAATCTTGAGTTCGCTGACCTCGATCTCAACTTCGCCGGTCTTCATTTTCGGGTTAACTGTCCCCTCCGGGCGCGGCGAGACCTTCCCCTTGACCGCAATCACAAACTCATTACGAACCTGCTCAGCCTTCTTGTGTGAGTCGGCATCACGATCAGGATCGAGCGCCAACTGCAAAACCCCTTCCCGATCACGCAGATCGATGAAAATCAGCCCCCCGTGATCACGGCTGCGCTGTACCCAGCCCATCACGCAGACTTCCTGCCCCATCTGTTCTGCAGTCACAGTTCCGCA
>JAUXIR010000114.1 GCA_030620915.1 Geopsychrobacter sp.
ATCCCCCCCTCTCCGCCATATTCTACTTGTCTGATGAAAAACGTCCCCCTGCGGCGTTGCCCTCATTCCACATCAACGGCGTACCATTGAGGTACGCCTTATTCTGTGAAATTTCGGGCGCCTTGCATTTGAACATTTTTGATCAGCCCTGAGACATCCTCTGTCTTCCGTTTAAATTAGATATTCGGATACCGGGGCATTCAGTTTCTTGCCGGCAGAAGTGACAGCCGGGTCCCACGCAACGAGCGGTTGTGAACCCCGTCAGGCCCGGAAGGGAGCAGCGGCAGCAACATTGTTCGTGTGCCGTGGGAGTGCCTGGCTGTCACTTGTGTCTGCAAGGTTGCAGATGTGGGGAGTGCGATCTTTCGCTTGACGCTTTTTCTCCTCGCCCTAAACCTCACCCCTCACGGGCCAAGGTTACACCCTTCCGCCAGCGGAGTTTCTCCCCATGTCGTACATGGTTCTGGCGCGCAAGTGGCGCCCCCAGCAATTTGACGATCTGATCGGCCAGGAGCATGTCAGCCAGACGCTGAAGAATGCCATTACATCTGACCGGGTACACCATGCCTTCCTCTTTACCGGCGCGCGCGGGGTCGGCAAAACCTCGGCAGCACGCATCTTCGCCAAGGCACTGAACTGCGCGGAGGGCCCGACCGTGACCCCCTGCGGGGTCTGCCCCTCCTGTGTTGAGATTACCGCCAGTCGCGGTATCGACGTCTTCGAGATCGACGGCGCATCCAATACCGGCGTCGACGATATTCGCGAGCTGCGCGAAAATATTCGTTACCTGCCAGCGAATTCCCGCTACAAGCTATTTATCATCGATGAAGTCCACATGCTGTCGATCAACGCCTTCAACGCCTTGCTGAAGACGCTCGAAGAGCCGCCGGACCATGCTAAATTCATCTTCGCCACGACCGAACCGCACAAGATCCCCGTTACTATCCTGTCACGTTGTCAACGTTTCGATTTTCGCAAGATCGCGCTCGACAAGGTGGCCGCACGGCTCAAGACCATCGCCGAAGCCGAAGCGATCAATATCAGTGATGCCGGACTCGCAATGATCGCGCGCGCCGGCGGTGGCAGCATGCGCGACGCCCAATCGACCTTTGATCAGGTTATCGCCTTCTGCGGTGAGCAGGTTGACGATACCCAGCTCCAGGGATTACTCGGCATGGTCGATCAGCGCTTGTTGGTCAATCTGGTCGAAGCAATTCTTGATGGCGATGCCGGTCGCGGGCTGGGAATCCTGCAACAGGTTGATGAGCAGGGGCACTCCTTCCGCAAGTTCTGCCAGCAATTGATCGATCTGGTGCGTTCGCTGCTCTTTATTACCGTGGTCGATGATCCCGGCGATCTGCTTGAGGCCAGCCCCTCTGAACTGCAAGAATTCAGACAGCTCGCGGCCAAGACCGATCTGAATCGCCTGCAACGCACCCTGGTGCTGTTGATGCAGACCGAGGCACAGCTTGCACATTCAAATTACCCGCGCCTGAGCGTTGAGATGGCGCTGGTCAAGCTGGCCAACCTGCCGAGTGGGGCCGATGTCGGTGCGCTGATCCACAAGCTTGATCTGCTCGAGAAGAGATTGCCGGCAGCCGGAACGCCCGCCTCAGCCCCGGCACGGGTCGAGATTTCGACACCGACGCCACCACCGCTTCCGACCGAAGAACCCTCATTCGAGGAAGAACCGTCGGCAAAAAAGCTTGAGGCCGCGCCCGTTGCGCAACAGGGACAAGCCGACTGGGCGGGTCTGATCGAATTTGTCAATCGCAAACGGCGTGCAACCGGCTCGGTGCTTGAGCATGCACACCCCTTGAGTCTGGAATTACCCCATCTAAAGATCGGCTATCCCGAGGGCTCGTTTAATCTGCAATTTTTCGGCGACCCCGAAACACGCGGCTCACTCGAGGCGCTGGCAACGGAATATTTTGGCCTGCCGGTCAGACTCGACGTGATCCCGCTGAGGGATGACCATAAGGCGTCTACTCTCACCTTTGCCCAGCAGAGAGAAGAACAACAGCTCAGTCGTCAACAACAGCTACACGACAATGCCACTGAGCATCCGATGATCAAGGCGGCAAAAACGATATTTGACGGAGAGGTCGAGGATGTTCGACCGATCGATTAGGAACCTATCGAACTATCCATGAGCTGGCTTCAGCCCGGATAGCCCGACAGGTTCCCGGGGTTTTGTCTAGAGATACAGCTCATTCGTTCATAAGGAGAAAATCAGATGGCAAAAGGTCTTGGTAATATCATGAAACAAGCGCAGCAGATGCAGCAGCGCATAGCCCGTGTCCAACAGGAGCTTGAGGGTCGTGAAGTCGAGGCAACCTCCGGAGGCGGCATGGTGACTGCTGTGGTTACCGGCAAGATGCAGCTTGTGAGTTTGAAAATTGAAAAAGACGTAGTCGACCCCGAGGATATCGAAATGCTACAGGACCTGGTCTCAGCTGCGGTCAACGAAGCCTTGAAACAGAGCCAGGAGATGATGCAGCAGGAGATGGGCAAGGTCACCGGCGGCATGAACCTGCCCGGCATGTTCTGAGCTAGTGCTCTGTACATTCTAAACTGTCGTAAGATTGCGCTGGGATTTTGCGTGTCAATAAGGCGTGATTTTCGCTGCATAGCCAAAGCTATACAGCGAAAGTCGCAACGCAGTTGACGCGTAAAAGAACAAGCAAGGTGCGATTATTTAGGGTATATAGTGTACTAGGCCAGCGCCGAAGTTTCAAAATCCATAAAAAGGCCATCGGAATTAAAACCGATGGCCTTTTTTGTCAACTTTGCGCGACTGGCCGACAAGATTGATCGGTGTCGCTATACTTCTTTTTGGGGCGTTCAAACCGTATGCGGTATACGATAAATATTGAAACGGAGAAGCTTGCTGTGCTAAAGTTGCCGCTTGGTCAGACCAATGAACCAAAAATATTTTCGCTAAATTTTACTTTTTTAGCATCCCTGAAAAAAATAGAACGGCATTTTAAAGTGTTGGAATTAGGGGATTTTTCATGCTAGGCTCCCTCCCATCCTTTGCAAGACTGGTGGCAGAACTGAGCAAGCTACCGGGAATCGGCGGCAAGACAGCCACGCGTTTGGCCTTTCACTTGTTGCGGAGATCCCAGTCAGAGGTCGAGGCGCTGGCGGCGGCGCTGGTTGAAATGAAACGGAACCTCTCTTTCTGTCGCCGCTGTTTCAATATCAGTGAGGGGGACTACTGCCACATCTGTAACGATACCAGACGGGATGAATCTTGTGTCTGTGTGGTTCAAGAACCGCAAGACCTGATCGCGATTGAGCGTAGTCATGGCTATCGGGGTCGCTACCATGTGCTGCATGGCGCGCTTTCTCCCCTGGATGGAATCGGCCCGGAAGATTTGAAGATTCCACAACTCCTCGCCCGTCTCAAAGACGAAGAGATCGTCGAGGTGGTACTGGCAACCAGCTTTACCATTGAGGGCGAAGCAACCGCGCTCTACCTGGCGCAGCTGATCAAAGGGATCGGCATCAAGGTCACCCGGCCGGCTCACGGTATTCCGCTGGGAAGCGACCTTGAATATATCGACCCGGCAACAGTGCAACTGGCTCTCGATAGTCGCCGCGAGCTTTGACCCTGATTATTTTGCAATCTGGAAAGCGGTTTATACATATGCACTCTGCCTTCTCGGCAGAAATAGTTCCATTTAGACAACTGGAAAATTTATTTATCGCAATTACGTTCGTTCACCAGTAAAGGAGAAAACTGATGTCTCGAAAGATGGTTTGTATTGATGGTTGTTCAGCCGCCGCGCATGTCGCTCATGCGACCAATGAGGTCATTGCGATCTACCCCATAACCCCCTCGTCCGGCATGGGTGAAATCTCTGACGCCAAGAGCGCAGCAGGTGAGAAAAATATCTGGGGAACCATCCCCAAGGTGGTTGAGATGCAGTCCGAGGGCGGCGCGGCCGGTGCGGTTCACGGTGCCCTGCAGGCTGGCGCCCTGACCACCACCTTTACCGCCTCCCAGGGCCTGTTGCTGATGATTCCCAACATGTACAAGATCGCCGGGGAGTTGACCCCGACCGTCTTCCATGTTTCGGCCCGCGCCATCGCCGGCCAGGGTCTGTCGATCTTCGGCGACCACTCCGACGTTATGTCCTGTCGCCAGACCGGTTGGGGCATGCTCTGCTCCAACAACGTTCAGGAGGTCATGGACTTCGCCCTGATCTCTCAGGCTGTGACCTTGGAGTCACGGGTTCCCTTCCTGCACTACTTCGACGGTTTCCGCACCTCTCACGAAATTCAGAAGGTCGAAGAGCTGACCCTGAAGGACATGAAGGCGATGATCGACGACGAGCTGGTCGCCGCTCACCGTCGCCGCTCCCTGTCGCCCGATCATCCGGTGCTGCGCGGTACCGCTCAGAACCCTGATGTTTATTTCCATGGTCGCGAGATTGCCAATCAGTATTACGATAAAGTCCCGGGTATCGTTCAGGGACAGATGGACAAGTTCGCCAAACTGACCGGCCGCCAGTACAACCTGGTCGATTATGTCGGTGCTGCCGATGCCGAGCGCGTCGTCGTCATGCAGGGTTCCGGTTGCGAAGCGATGGAAGAGCTGATCCTGCATCTGGTCGCCCAGGGCGAGAAGGTCGGCATGCTCAAGGTTCGCCTGTTCCTGCCCTTCCCGATCGAGCAGTTCTGCAAGGCGCTGCCGGCCAGCGTCAAGAAGATTACCGTTCTCGACCGCACCAAGGAGCCGGGGTCCATCGGTGAGCCACTCTATCAGTCAATCCGTACCGCGATCGGCGAAGGCATGAGCGACGGCCTGACCAGCTTCGAAGGCTACCCGTCGATCGTCGGCGGTCGTTATGGCCTCGGTTCCTTCGAGTTCAACGCCGGCATGTGTAAATCTGTGTTCGACAACATGCTGCAGGACAAGCCGATGAACCACTTCATCGTCGGTTTCGAGGACGACATCAGCGGCAAGAGTCTCAAGTTCGATGCGGACTACAAGGTTCCGTTTACCGGCTATGCCGCCATGTTCTACGGTCTCGGTTCCGACGGCACCGTTGGCGCCAACAAGAACTCGATCAAGATCATCGGTGACAGCACCGACAATCAGGTTCAGGCCTACTTCGTCTATGACTCGAAGAAGGCCGGCAGCCTGACTACTTCACACCTGCGTTTCGGCGATGAAGTGATCAAGAACACCTACCTGATCTCGGAGAATGAGTCCGATTTTGTCGCCTGTCACAACTTCTCCTTCCTCGAGAAGTACGACATGCTCAAAAACGCCAAGCAGGGTGCGACCTTCCTCTTGAACTCGCCTTTTTCCAAGGCCGATGTCTGGGCTCACCTGCCGAAATACGTTCAGCAGCAGATCATCGACAAGCAGCTGAAGTTTTATGTCATCGACGGTATTGCCCTGGGTGAAAAACTCGGCCTCGGCGCACGCATCAACGTCATCATGCAGACCGCTTTCTTCAAGATCTCCAGCATCATCTCTCTTGAGTTGGCGATCAGCGAAATCAAGGACGCCATCGTCAAGTCGTACGGCAAGGCGGGTGAAAAGGTGGTCAACATGAACAAGCAGGCGGTCGATGCCGCGCTTGAAAATGTTAATGCCGTTGAGGTTCCGGCCACGGCCGACAGTGCGATCGAAATGCAGGTCGGCAAGTGGGACGGCTGCTCCGAAATGGTTCAGACCACCCTCGGCCCGATTATCGATGGCCTGGGTCACAAACTGCCCCTTTCGGCGATGTCCGAAGATGGGACCTTCCCGACCAATACGGCCTGTGTTGAGAAACGCAACATCGCTGTCACCGCGCCGGTCTGGAAAGAGGAGCTGTGTATTCAGTGTGGCATCTGTTCTTTCATGTGCCCGCACTCCACCATTCGGATGAAGTTTTACGACGAAGCCGATCTTAAAGGTG
>JAUXIR010000275.1 GCA_030620915.1 Geopsychrobacter sp.
AAGGTCGGCGTCTGCCTGACGACCTCGGGACCGGGAGCGACCAACCTGGTGACCGGGATCGCTACGGCCTACATGGATTCGGTGCCGATGATAGCGCTGACCTGCCAGGTGCCGACCGCCGAAATCGGCAACGATGCCTTTCAGGAAGCCGATATGGCGGGGATCACCCGACCGATCACCAAGCATAACTATGTGGTCACCGACATCAAGGATCTGGCACGAGTCATCCATGAAGCCTTCTATATCGCGCGCACCCGTCGGCCTGGTCCGGTGCTGATCGATCTGCCGAGTGACGTGCTCGGGGCGAAGATCAAGCCCGTGGCGCCCGAACCGGCCAAGCGGCGCGGATACCAGGAGAAGCCGACTCTGAATTATAATCAGCTCAAACGCGCGGCCAAGATGATCAATAAGGCCAAGCGGCCGCTGATCTATGCCGGTGGCGGCATCACCCTGTCAAATTCTTCGCAGAAGCTGCGTGCGCTGTCCGAAAAAGGACAGATCCCGGTGACGCACACCCTGATGGGGGTCGGTATCATGGACCCGAAATCGCCGCTGTCGGTCGGGATGCTCGGTATGTACGGCGCCTGGTACGCCAACATGGCGGTTGGTGAGTGCGATTGTCTGATCGCGATCGGGGTGCGCTTCGATGACCGCGTCACCGGCAAGGTTGCCAGTTTCGCCCCCAATGCCAAAATTATCCATTTCGATATCGATCCATCGAGTATCCGCAAGGTGGTACAGGGCGGAGTGCCGATCGTGTGCGATGCTGCCGAGGCGCTGGAACAGTTGATCGACCTGATCGATGAGGGCGAGCATAAGGAGTGGCTGGCAGAGATTGCCGGGTTCAGAGAGAAGGGGCCGCTGCCACGCCCCGAGCGCGATCACCTGGTGCCGCACGAGGTGATGGATGCGATCGCCGCCGTGGCGGGCGATACTCCGGTGGTGGCATCCGATGTTGGCCTGTCGCAGATGTGGACCGCCAACTATCTGCCGTTTGCCGGTCCGCGGCAGTACATCACCAGTGGCGGTTTGGGGACCATGGGTTATGCCCTGCCGGCAGCCATGGGGGCAGCGCTGGGGAATCCCGATCGCGCCATTTTTGCCATCAACGGTGACGGCGCCTTCCAGATGAACTGTCAGGAGTTGGCGACCTGTGCCCAGTATAATATCCCGGTCAAGTGCATCATCCTCAACAACGGTAAGCTGGGGATGGTGCGGCAGTTCCAGAAGGTTTTACTGAACAGCCGCTATGCATCGACCTGCCTCGGCAATCATGTCGATTTTTGTAAGGTGTCTGAAGGCTTCGGGGTTAAGGCGCTGCGGGTCACAGACAAGTCAGATCTGCAGTCGGTTCTGCATCAAGCGATGGAAATTGACGGCCCGGTGGTGGTTGAGGTGCCGATCCATCCCGATACCTATGCATTCCCGATGGTTCTGCCGGGGAGTGACGCGACGGAAATGGTCTTTGAGGCAGACTAAAGGATGGGCGATGATCTGCTCAATCATCGACTGATCGGTGAGCGTTACTTTTTCCCCCAGCCGGGGGATCTCGCCGATCCGTTCTGGATCGACTGTGGCGATGCGAGACTAGCCTGCAGTTATCATGAAATTGAACCACGGGCGAAGACCCTGATTCATTTTCATGGCAACGGTGAGATCGTTGATGACTATCTCGGTCCCTTTGTTGAGCAGATTCTGGACTGCGGCTGCAATTGTCTGTTGGTTGAATATCGTGGTTACGGCCGCTCAACCGGGCGCACGCAGCTCGGCCGCATGCTTGAAGATGTCGGATCCACGGTCGAAAGCCTCGGTCGTGATCCACGGTCGCTGATCTTCTTCGGTCGTAGCGTCGGGTCTCTTTTTGCGCTTGAAGCCGCGCGGCTCTACCCTCAGGCGGCTGGATTGATTCTTGAGAGTGGCATTGCCGATGTTCTTGAACGACTACTGCTGCGGGTCGAACCGGCTGAACTTGGACTCAGCTCACAGGAGTTTTCAAGTTTGATTCGACGCCGCTTCGATCACCGGCAGGTGCTGGCCGATTTCGCAGGGGCCCTGTTGGTGATGCACGCGCGGCATGACGGTCTGGTTGAGGTTGAGCATGGCGAACAACTCTACGCCTGGGGCCATGAACCTAAGGCACTCAAGATCTTTCCACTCGGTGACCACAACAGTATCTTGTTCGCCAATTTTGATGAGTATTTCGCTCAGATCGCGCGCTTTGTCGCCGTGATTTAACGCAGAACCTTTATCCCGAGAGTGGAAAAAAACTTCTGCAGCAGTCGATAGCTGATGCCCCACAGAAAACGTTCGCAGTAACCCTCCAGATCGACGATCGGGTGGGTGTGCTGAGTGCCGCGATATGCGAAGTTGCTCTCCCGGTTGCGCCCTGGTTCAAGCAGAACCGCCAGCGGGATGTAGAAGGTTTCAAGGACCTCGTTGTTTAATTCAAGTTGCGGTCGCTCGGTCAGTTGGTACAGATGGCAGGCGATGTTGACCGGCAGGTAGGCCCCATTGATCGAACCCAGCGTTCCAAGATAGGCCTCGTTCGCAAGGACGAGGCCTATCTCTTCACTGGTCTCGCGTTCTGCTGTGGCACGGCTGTCGGCATCCTGCGTTTCGATACCCCCACCCGGAAAAGCAACATCCCCCGACCAGGGATCCCCCTGGTAATTCGCGCGCCGGATAAATAGCAGTTCTTTAGCCTGCGGTGTCCCGATAAGGATCATTGCCACCGCAGCACGCCGCTCTGCAGGTGGATCGTTCACCCGGGAGTTCTGCGCCAGCAGTTTACGCATCTCGCTGGTGGTTAACCTTTCAGAACGCACAGTGATTTCAGGCCCGTGAGACGAAGCGGCATTCACGCGTGTCGACCTTGATCCGTTCGCCCGATTCCAGGTAGCCCGGCACCTGAATGCTGATGCCGGTCTCGAGGATCGCTTCCTTGGTTTGGGCCTGGGCGGTGGCGTTTTTAATCGCCGGAGCCGTTTCAGTGACCAGCAATTCAACCACCATCGCCGGTTCGAGGCTGACGACCTGTTCGGTGTAGACCCCCAGGGTCAGCTCGGTGCCGTCGAGCAGATAGCCCTTGACCGCATCATAGACCTCGCCGCCGACCTCGAACTGTTCATAGCTCTCCAGGTCCATGAAGACCCCGTTGCCACCATCGGCGTAAAGATACTGCCCCTTGCGCTTTGCAAAGTCGGCCTCGATGACGCGGTCGGAAGATTTAAAGGTCTCGATCAGCACCTGGCCGGTCAGCAGGTTGCGGTATTTGGCTTTAATCAGCGTGGTGCCGCCGCGCGCAGACGGCGATTGGGAGGTGGTATCGATAATCGTGCAGGGCGCCTCGTTCAGCTTAATGACGATTCCACGTTTCAAGTCTGATGCATTCATACTGGTTTAACTCCTTCGGATCCAAAATTATTTGATTCTGGCGTTCTACTGCCGGGATCATAGCATAAAATCTGGAGATCAATAACCCGGCCATGATCCGTTCGCCACCGCTTTGGCACAGGCCTTGGGTGATCGTTTGGATAGAGAAAGGGATTCTCCT
>JAUXIR010000370.1 GCA_030620915.1 Geopsychrobacter sp.
ATTCGAGAGGTTTCATCGATTATTGCCGGGTTCGCCTCCGCTTTCCAGCAAGAAGCCAACCCTCTATTGGCTCTGGTCCCTTTGCGGGAGGAAGACGAATACACTTTCACTCATTCGATCAACGTCGCCATCCTCAACCTTGCCCAGGGGAACTCACTCGGATTGGGGGAGCAATTGCTGCACGATGTCGGCATTGCCGGGATGCTGCACGATTCCGGTAAAATCTTTATCGACCAGGAGATTCTTCGTAAGCCGGGAGATCTCAGTGATGAAGAATGGCGACAGATGCAGCAACACCCTTCGCGCGGGGCACAATATCTAATGGGCCAGGAGGGAATTCCACCCCTGGCCATTATCACCGCCTTCGAGCATCACATGCGCTATGACAAAAAAGGCTACCCTCAGGTCTCCTTCGATTGGCAGGTCAACCTCTGCACCCAGATGACCATGATCTCCGATACCTTCGACGCGCTGCGGACCCGGCGGACCTACAAGGAACCCTGGGACTTCGCCAAGATCAGTGGCCGCATGCTGGAGCTGGTCGGCAATCAACTCAACCCCCACCTGACTTTGAACTTCCTCAAGATGATGAGTGAATTGGGCGAGAAAATCATCGAAAGCGGTATCAGCCTCTCCGCCGGAGCTCCCCAACGTTCCGAAGCCGAGCTCGCCAGACGGCATGTGTGTGAGTAGAAAACAGCGGGGTTATCGGTGAAAAGCTGGCCGCTTTGGAAAGTTCGAATAAGCCGAATGCCAGGCTCTGCCGCAGGGCCACTCCTCAGCTGAAGATATTTTTCTTGATTCAAGTCATATCGGGAAAGATTTGAATGTGGCAGACTCCCGGCCATGAAAAATAATAAACTCTACCGATTTCTGATTGGGCACAGCCCGGTGCTGCGCTTTCGACTGCTGGTGCAATGGGGCATGCTCTTCTGGTGCTTGCTGCTCGGTATCCAGCTCGCGCTCTTTGTGCGTCATTTTGAATCGGGCGGCAGTGCCGCTTACTATCCGCGTTTTCCGGGGGTCGAGGCCTTTCTGCCGATCGGCGCGCTGGTCAGTTTGAAGAACTGGCTGATCAACGGCCAGGTCGACGCAGTCCATCCGGCGGCCCTGGTGCTGTTTCTGACTTTTGTCGGTATGGCGGTGCTGACCCGCAAGTCATTCTGCTCCTGGTTGTGTCCGGTCGGCACGGTCGAAGAACTGATGTGGAAGCTGGGGCAGCGGATTTTCGGTCGTCTCTGGCACCCCTGGGCTTGGCTCGATCGGCTGCTGCAGAGTTTAAAGTATCTACTGCTGATCTTCTTCGTCAAATTGATCTTGATCGACATGCCCGCTGCCGTCCTCAAGGGTTTTCTGGCCGCTCCTTACTGGGCGGTGTCCGATATCAAGATGCTCCATTTTTTTACCGGCCTTGCCGGGATTCCTCTTTTGACCATTGTGGTGCTCAGCATTTTGTCGCTCTTCTTCCGCAACCCCTGGTGCCGCTATCTCTGCCCCTATGGCGCACTGCTGGGAGTTGTGTCGCTCTTCAGCCCGTCGCGGATTCGCCGTGATTCCCATCACTGTATCGATTGTGGAGCCTGCAGCCGGGTCTGCCCGGCGCGGCTACCGGTCGCGACCAAGGACCACATTATTTCACCCGAGTGCACCGGGTGCCTGACCTGTGTCGACAAGTGCCCCCAGCCCGGGGCTCTCGCTATGGCCCTGCTGAGCAAGCCTTTGCCGAAATGGCTGTTTCCGTTGCTGGTGCTGGCCGTCTTCAGTTTTGGCGTGGCTGGAGGCATGCTGAGCGGTCATTGGCAGACGTCACTGACCTACGCCGATTATCAGCGCTTGATCCCGCTGATACCGCTGCTTAGCCATTGATTGCACTGTGACGGTCCCAGCGGTTATGATAATGCCATGAAACCAATCCTGATTCTGAAAACAGGCAGCACCTTCAGTGCGATGGCGCACGAATTTGGTGATTTTGAAGACTGGATCATTGCGGCCACCGGTGAGGCTCCAGGCCTTTTTGTGGTTGTCGATGGCGTGGACGAACCGGTCCCGCCACTTGAGCAGTTATCCGCTATCATCATCACCGGTTCGCATTTGATGGTCTCGGACGGAGGGCCACAGGTTGAGCTCTGGGCGCAAATGTTGCGCGATGCGGTTGCGCGGCGTTTGCCGGTGCTGGGAATCTGCTATGGTCACCAGTTGCTGGCTCAGGCCCTGGGTGGCGTTGTCACTGATCACCCCGGCGGGCTTGAACTGGGGCAGGTTGAGATCGAGATGGCCGTCGCCGCACAGGATGATCCCCTCTTCTCGGTGTTGCCGCCGAGGTTTTCTGCCTATGCGACTCACCTGCAATCGATCCACAAACTGTCATCAGGCGCGTTCACCTATGGCGGTAACAACTTCGAACCTCATCATGCGGTCCGTTTTGCCCCTTTAGCCTGGGGGGTGCAGTTTCATCCTGAATTTAACCAACGAATCATGCGGGCCTACATCGGATATCAGCGGGCCCGTCTTAAGTCTGATACTGAGATGAATGCACTGTGCGAAAAGGTTGAATCCCTGCC
>JAUXIR010000325.1 GCA_030620915.1 Geopsychrobacter sp.
ACTTGATTTCATTCCAAGCGATGCTGATGGCATCCTCGATACACTGAACGATATCCGCCTGTTTTTGCTCTGCATCATCTTTGCGAACAAACCCCTTGAGACCGAGTACGATCTTTTTCATCCGCTCAGTACCGTCCAGACAGTTAGCTACCAACTCGGGAAGATCCTCCCTCAGGAGATCAATCTTCTGTGTTTTCCGGATCGACCTGAGTTGCGATCTCACGTCAACGGGCATTGCATCCAGGGAATCGTTGACGGCATCCAGATAGGTGGCGTTTTTCTTGAGGTATTTGTTCAGCGAATTGAGATTGCTCGATATATAACTAAGCGGCGTGTTGATTTCATGGGCAACGCCAGCCGCAAGTTGCCCAACAGCCGCCAGTTTCTCCTGCTGGACGGCCATGGCCTGCGACTCCTTGATTTTGATGGTCTGCACTTCAATTTCCTGCTCCAACTGAGACTGATATGAGCGTTGCACTTGAATATATTCGAGCATCTCAACGTTCTGATTGACCCGCCAGATCAGCTCTTCTTGAAAATAGGGTTTGGAGAGAAAGTCATTTGCTCCCCGCGTCAGAAACTGGGATGACAACAGAGAATTGCCGCGAGCAGACAGACCGATAATCGCCAGGGTATCCATCGAATAACGGGTTCGGACGGCAGAGATCAACTCAAAGCCATCCATTTTGGGCATATGAAAATCGGTCAGGAGCAATCTGATCGCTGGATTCTTTTCCAGTTGTTTCAGTGCCTCAGCACCGTCACCGGCTTCGATGATGGTGAAGTATTGGGTGGCAAGCAACTTTGCGGTGGTCTCACGGGCGATTCTGGAATCGTCAACAACCAAAACAGAAAGACTGGAATTGCGCAGAAAACGACGGATGCTACTGGAAAGCAGGTCGAGGGTATGCGGGCCTTTCATAATATAATCAAGGACTTGCAAACCCAGAATTTGGTCACGGATTGTGTCGTCGACCCGCCCCGTCACCACAATGGTTGGGATTCCCCGGCCGACAACATAATCGACAATCTCCCCGTCCGGAGCATCGGGCAGGTTCAGGTCCAGAACGGCCATCAGAATATCAGCGGACCGCTGTTCCAACAGTTCCGCCGCTTCGGCATAGGTGGTCTTGACGATACATTCGTAAGGAAAATCCTGCGAAATCCTCTTGCTGATCAACCCGTAAAACAGACGACTGTCTTCAACAACCAGAATGTATTTCATACGTCTCCCTCTTGGCGACCCAACATCTGACCTGTGGCAGAAAACGAACTTTGTGAGCAGGCCTTAAGGTTAGCAGCTAAAAGGGGTAACGCAAGCAGGAACAGAGTAAGTTCTGCGCATCAGACGTAAGGCTTTCATAGTGCTTCAGCAGAAAAGCACCGAGGATACGACTGAGCAGCCTTTGCAATCAAAAACTGCCCTCTTCCAAGTCCGAAAAGCCCCATTCGTAAGCCGCCAGATCGATCCGCTGGTTGCGATCAAACCGGAGCCCTTCGGCCTCCAGCAGAATCCGTTGCAGGAGGTTCCCCTCGCCATCGGTGCGGGGGCTGACCTTCCCCAGACTGTTAATCACCCGTTGCCAGGGGACATCACTGCCGCTCGGCAGGGCCGCCATGGCAAATCCGACGGTGCGTGCAGTGCAGCCGATGAGTTGACCGATCCGCCCATAGGTGGTTACGTAGCCGGGCGGGATCTGCCGGACCAAGGTATAGACACTTTGATAAAGCGGACTGGGAGATTTCTGGGACATAGGAGCCTCTTTCTGACAACCGACGGCGCAGACGCAGGATCACTCCGCTTATCCGCTCGAGCTACCAGAGTATCCATATTCAGCCTGCATAACAAACAAAAGTAAGAAACTAATCAGATTCGACTGCTATTATTCACAGGTTTATAGTCACCTGTCGACATGGGTCGAAACGAACACCTATGCACTGAAAGTGCATAGGTTCGGAGGGGACTGAAAGTCCTTTAAAATTAAAGGCGAAGATCATCATCC
This sequence comes from Geopsychrobacter sp., assembly GCA_030620915.1. Taxonomy (GTDB): domain Bacteria; phylum Desulfobacterota; class Desulfuromonadia; order Desulfuromonadales; family Geopsychrobacteraceae; genus Geopsychrobacter. The sequence continues at coordinate 2,004 of JAUXIR010000325.1, forward strand.
TCGCGAATACGGGGATCCACGCCTCATAAAACCACTGGATTCCCGCCTGCGCGGGCATGACAAAAATGAGCAGCACCTGAGAGGCCTGGACTAAAGTTCATAGTTTTGAGGTAGGTTGAAATATATGGACACCAAAGTTTAGAATAATTCTCAATACGGAGGTGTCAGAATGGAAAGAGGTCCAAACGGCCGCTACTCGAAGGAGTTTCGGGATGAAGCCGTAAAAATGGTTGTTGAAGGCGGGATTTCCGGTTACGAAGCAGCGAGCCGCCTGTCGGTTCCAAAATCAACTCTGGAAAATTGGGTGAGAGCATTCAAGGCTGGCAAGCTAAAGGATATCGGAGCCCACCAGCGGCCCCTAACCGAGGTTGAACTGGAACTGGCCAGGGTTAAACGAGAGCTGTCGCAGGTTAAGCAGGAGCGCGATATCTTAAAAAAAGCCGCCGCGTACTTTGCCAAGGAGTCGCTGCCCAGTACGCGCTGATAAAGCAGATGCGGCCTTATTATTCGGTTCCGATCATCTGTCGATCTTTGGGCGTATCGCCAAGCGGATATTATGCGTGGCTGAAACAGCCCGAGTCCCCTCGCCAGAAAGAGGAGGAACGACTCGAAGTTGAAATCAAAGCAGCCCACAAGAGGAATCGTGAAACTTACGGTCCTGAGAGATTACAGGAAGATCTCGCAGAGCAAGGCGTTCATATCGGGATTCATCGGATCAGGCGAATACGCAAGAAACTCGGCATTCGCTGCAAGCAGAAGAAAAAGTTCAAGGCCACGACAAACTCTAACCATTCGCTCCCTGTTGCCGAGAACCTGCTTGAGCAAAAATTTGAAGTCGAGGCGCCCAATCAGGCGTGGGTAACTGACATCACCTACATCCCCACTGCCGAAGGCTGGCTGTACCTTGCCGGGCATAAGGACCTCTTCACCGGGGAGGTCGTTGGATATGCAATGGGCGAGAGAATGACAAAGAATCTGGTGAGCCAATCGCTATTTCGAGCCGTATCGGCTAAGCGACCG
>JAUXIR010000367.1 GCA_030620915.1 Geopsychrobacter sp.
AGCAGCTACGTGATTTCCATGCGCGCTACTATCATCCCTCGAACGCCTGGTGTTTCAGTTATGGCGATCTTGACCTGCCGGAACTGCTGGAAAAAGTCGCATGTCAGGCGCTTGATCGGTTCGACAAGATTGAGCCGGATTCCGAGGTGCCACCCGAAAGCCGCTTCGATGCGCCGAAACAGGTCTGTGAGCTCTATCCGCTTGACGCCGGCGAGAACCCGCAGGGCCGCTCAATGGTCCAGCTGGCCTGGCTGACCTGCGACATCGATGAAAGTGTTGAGCGGCTGGGGCTGTCGTTGCTCGCCACCCTGTTGCTGGGAAACCCCTCCACGCCACTCTATAAGGCGCTGATCGACTCGGGATTAGGTGCCAATCTTTGCCCGGGCAGCGGTTATCAGGACGATAACCGCACCACCTGTTTCGCGGCCGGCCTGCAGGGCACAGATCCTGACAAGCTGCCACAGATCGAAGCGCTGATTCTTGAGACCCTGGAACAGGTCGCCGAGGAAGGATTCTCGGCCGAGCGGATCGAGGGCGCGATTCATCGCCTCGAATTCTCGAATCGTGAGGTGACCGGCGACAGCTATCCCTATGGCTTGCTGCTGCTGATGCGGATGCTCGGCCCCTGGCTGCATGGCGGCGAGCCTTTGGCGGCGCTCGATTTTGATGCGCAGCTGTTGCAGTTGCGTAAAAAACTCGCGGCAGGGCCCTATCTGCAGACCCTGCTGCGCCGTTGGTTGCTTGATAATCCCCACCGTGTGACCCTGCTGCTCGAACCCGATCAGGAGTTGCGCGCACGCGAAGATCGGGCGCTGGAGGAAAAACTGGCCAGACTGGCAGCCGGGCTGGATGATGCCCAGAAGCAGAAGATTATCGATCAGGCCAAAGCGCTGCAACAGTCACAGGAAGAGGAGGAAGACCTCTCTTGCCTGCCGACGCTGGAGCTGAGTGATATTGAAAAATGCGAGCCGGCGGTTGCCGTGCGGGCCGAGCAGCTTGGCGGGGTTCCCCTGGCTTTTTGTGACCAGCCGACCAACGGCATCGGTTTTATCGCGCTGAATCTGCCGATCGACAGTTTACCTGCTGAGTTTTTGCCCCTCTTGCCGATCTTCAGTGGTCTGCTCACCCAGGTCGGGACCGGGAAGTACAGCTATGTCGAGCTGGCCCAGCAGCTCGAGGCGGTTTCAGGCGGCATCGGGGCACGGACCTCGCTGCTCGAAGATCCGCATGACAATCTGCGCTACACCGCGAGTTTCGAGATTAAGGCGAAGGCACTGGAACGCAACGCTGCGCCCCTGTGCGAACTCTTGGCTGAAATCCTGACCGGCGTCGATTTTTCCGATACCGGGCGGATTCGCCAGGTGCTGGATCAGATGCGGATCTCACTGGCCAATTCGGTCCCCTCCTCCGGTCATTCCTATGCCGCACGCGCCGCCGCCGCCCATCTGACCCCGGCGGCGAGGTTGAGAGAACTCTGGTCCGGGCTGGAGCAGGTTGGTCTGATCCAGAAACTGGCGGCGCAGAGCGATGAAGAGTTGCAGGAGACTGCAGAGAAGATGCAACAGATTGCCGGATTGCTCTTCAGGCGTAGCGGGCTGCAGGTCGCACTGACCAGCAGCGCGGATCAGTATGCAGCCTTTCAAAAACCGCTTGAGAAGCTCTTGCGCCTTCTCCCGGAGCAGGGCGCCGTTGCCGCTGAGCCCGCCCGGTTGAGCGAAGTCCCGCAACGTCAGGGCTGGATCTTTTCGGTGCCGGTCAGCTTTGTTACGCGGGTTTTTGCCGCCCCGGCTTACAGCCATGCCGATAGTGCGGCGTTGACCGTGCTGGCCAAGCTGCTGCGTGCCGAGTATCTGCACCGTGAAATTCGCGAAAAAGGCGGGGCCTATGGCGGCATGGCCGGCTACAATGCCGAGGCCGGACTCTTCTCGCTCCTCTCCTATCGTGATCCGCACCTTGAACGCACCCTGAATGTCTATACCGATGCCATCGATTGGGCTGCCAATGGTCATTTCAATGACCAGTCGGTCAAGGAGGCGATCCTGTCGGTCTTCAGCGATCTCGATAAACCGCTGTCGCCGGCCGGTAATGGCGCGCGCGAATTTGCCAATCGACGTCAGGGGATGACGCTGCAGATGCGCAATCAGATGCGTCGGCAGCTGGTGGCGGTCGATCGCGAGCAGTTGACCGCGGTGGCAACGCGCTGGCTGGCCGGAGAGAACCGCAGTGCCATCGCGGTACTGTCCGGCGAAGAGGCTCTTTCCGCCTACAACACAGCCCATCCGGAGCAAGCCCTGGAACTGAAACGTATTTGAATTTGATTTTAACGGAGAGCCGCAGAGATGGAGAGGGCGCAGAGAAGGGCGAAAAGCAGTTTTTGATTTTTAAATCGAAAAGATTCTGTTCTTCTCTCCGGCTCCGCTCCTCTCCGCCTCAGCGTTAAAGTGCCTTGGGTCCTCTCGGTGGCCTTCGTTTCGGTTGTAATTCTGAAACATTAATGATGCTTGCACCTAAATTGCTCGCTGTTGCATCTCTCGAAGAGAAATATAAAACGATGTCTGAAAATGCTTATTTTGCCACCGCCGCGCGTGGCCTCGAACCCTTGCTTGCAACTG
>JAUXIR010000261.1 GCA_030620915.1 Geopsychrobacter sp.
GTCGATCAGTTCAATGAAGAGTTGGTCAAATGTGCTGTCTGTGACAGTAGCTGGTCGATCAACCATGGACATGCAGAGGTGGTTGTTGATACCCAACTTGCGTCATTCCTTGAAGGTCAGAGCGAATGCGTCGAGGCCGATGATTATCCCTGGGCCATCTACAGCCAACCTATTTTGAACTGAAACCACAGGGGAATTAATAGATGGAAGCTCTACATATCAAAGAAGCGGCGCCTTGTCGCTGTGGGGGCCAGGTTAAGGTTTTTGGTCCCTGCGAGTTCGCCCCCCGTAGTCACTGGGGTGTCTATTGCGCTAAGGATTCATGTGCGCAGATGGTTACTGCCGACAGCCTCGAAGAAGCGATCGATCGCTGGAATCACATTCTCGAGCCGATCCACGTATGAACGGTCCCGGGCTGTTTCAAGCAAATGCTCTGCTATCTGCGGTCATCGGGATATGTTCTCGATGACCGCAGATGCTGCTCGACAGCTGATCCCCTTTAGGTTTGCAACTTTACAGAAATAATTGGTAGGCCGGGTCATTGGTTACGTCTTCGTAGCGATAGCCGAGCCGGGTGAGGAACTCGTTGAAGCGTGTTTCATCTTCTGCCGGAATCTCGAGGCCAATCAGAACACGACCAAATTCCCCACCAATTGTCCGGTAGTGAAAGAGCGATATATTCCAGTCGGCCCCCATGTCGGCCAGAAAACGGTTTAAAGCCCCGGTCCGTTCTGGACACCAGAAGCGGAATAGTTTTTCGCGAATGGCTTCGGGAGAGCGCCCGCCGATCATATAGCGCAGGTGGGTTTTGGCCAGCTCATTTTCAGTCAGATCGGTATTGGCGTAGCCCTGCCGGCTCAATTGCTGTGAAAAGGCTGCGCGGGCCTCTTCTCCGCCGAGTGCTACGCCGACGAAGATATGGGCCTGGTCGCGAGCCGAAAGGCGATAGCTGAACTCGGTGATGTCGATCTCGCCCAGTACCTCGCTGCACAGGTGGCGTAGCGCCCCCGGGTTTTCCGGGATGGTGACTGCGAATAGTGATTCGCGCTGATCACCGGTCTGCGTCCGTTCGGCAACATAGCGCAGGCGTTCAAAGTTCATATTGGCACCGGAATTGATCGCCACCAGTGTCTGTCCCTTGACCCCCCGCTCACGCACATACTGCTTGATTCCCGCCATGGCAAGGGCCCCGGCCGGCTCTACGATTGAGCGGGTCGACTGATAGATCGCCTTGATGGCACCGCATATCTCATCGGTGGATACCCGCAGAACCTCATCAACATGTGTCCGGCAGAGGTTAAAGGTCAATTTGCCGATCTGTTTGACCGCCACGCCGTCGGCAAATATCCCCACCGATTCGAGTTCGATGCGTCTATCCGCAGCGAGTGATTGATACATCGCATCACTGTCGCAGGGTTCGACCCCGATGACTTTGACTTCAGGGCAGAGCGCCTTGAGGTAGCAGGCGATTCCGGCGATCAATCCACCCCCACCAACCGGAACGAAGACCGCGTCTAACTGCCCGGCACTTTGGCGCAGCAGTTCATCCGCAACGGTTCCCTGGCCCGCAATGATCAGTTCATCATCGAAGGGGTGGATGAAGGTCATGCCGGTTTCCGCTACTAACTGCTGACAGCGTTCGGCGGCCTCTGAATAATTATCGCCATGGAGAACAACTTCGGCCTCAAGTGCCTTGACGGCTGTCACCTTGATTTCCGGAGTCGTGACCGGCATGACAATCAGTGCCCTGAGGCCCAGTTGCCTGGCAGAAAATGCGACCCCCTGGGCGTGATTCCCGGCCGATGCGGCAATCACGCCGCTGGATTTCTCAGCATCGGAGAGATGGGCAATCTTGTTATAGGCTCCGCGCAACTTGAAGCTGAAGACCGGTTGCAGGTCTTCACGTTTCAGCAGAATTCGATTCCCAAGCTCAGCCGAGACGATTTTTGCTTCTTCCAGCGGAGTCTCGATAGCGGCTTCATTGACTTTCGAGGTGAGAATCTGGCGCAACATTTTCTGCATGCCGGTGCTCCTTGAGGCTAGATGTACTGCGCTTCAATAGCACAGAACAGCGATTGCTGTCAGCTTTCACCAACTTAAGCATCTGGGATCGAAATTGACATCGGGTAGAGAGGGGATAAAATTGCAGAATGTCTTTTGGCCCTTGCCCGAACCATTTTTTCATCTGCTGTTGTTGCCGATAATGAGGATCCTATGGCCTGGCATCCTGATGTCAAGAATCTTAAGTGCGGGCGGACACCGTTTTGCTCTGGTTGAACAAGGTGAGGGAGAGGCGGTTGTCCTGATTCACGGGATTACGACCTATTCCTTATGGGATAGGAGATCGTAGCTATTTTGTTGTCTTGAAAGGGAGATAAGTGGATATGAGTATCAAGGGGACTGAAACTGAAAAGAATTTATTGAAAGCCTTTGCCGGGGAAAGTCAGGCCCGCAATCGCTACACCTATTTTTCAGCCCAGGCGCGCAAAGAGGGATTTGTCCAGATTTCGGATATCTTTCACGAGACCGCGGATCAGGAGAAGGAGCACGCCAAGCGCTTCTTTAAGTTTCTTGAGGGGGGTGAGGTCGAAATCGTCGCGGCATTTCCGGCTGGGGTGATCGGCACAACCGAAGCAAATCTGGCGGCGGCGGCGGCCGGTGAGCATTATGAACATACTGAATTGTATCCATCTTTCGCCAAGATCGCCGATGAAGAAGGCTTCGCTGAGGTGGCTGCGGCCTTTCGTGCCATAAGTATTGCTGAAAAACAACACGAGAAGAGATATAATGACCTGCGCGGTAATGTTTTGCGCGGAGAAGTCTTTAAGCGCAGTGCGGCGGTTGTCTGGCGTTGCCGCAACTGTGGCTATCTATATGAGGGATTGGAAGCGCCAGGAGCCTGCCCAGCCTGTGTGCATCCGCTCGATCATTTCGAACTTCTGGGCGAAAACTACTAACAAGGAGGATTTGACCAATGCCAAATCAACTAGAAATCTACAAGTGTCCAATTTGCGGCAATATCGTTGAAGTGCTTCACGGTGGAGGCGCAGCCCTGGTCTGCTGCGGCCAGGACATGGATCTGATGACCGAAAATACCACCGATGCGGCAACCGAGAAGCATGTGCCGGTCATCGCGGTTTCCGGCACGACTATTAAGGTTCAGGTCGGTAGTGTGCCTCACCCGATGTTGGATGAGCATTATATCGAGTGGATCGAACTGGTCGCCGACGGAAAATCCTACACCCAGTTTCTCAAGCCTGGGGAAGCACCCGAGGCAACTTTTGAGGTTGCGGGCACCAGTACCAGTAATCTAGCCGTACGGGAGTACTGTAATCTGCACGGACACTGGTCCGCAAAAGGGTAGTCGACTGAAAAGGGTCAACCTGCTGCGTTGTTCTTGAACGACCCGACTCGACGTAACGTCAGTTACGCCTCGTCGGGTCGTTCTGTGTCGGGGTTGGTCGGCGGAAAAGCACCAACCTGCGGCGTTCTCCTTGCTCGTCGTATCTCAACGTAGCTTCCGCTACGCTTCGACCCGTCGTTCTGCGTCTGCCTTGCATCTCGGCACTTTTGAGCCGCCCGGGTAGAGTCGTGGTTTTGTGGCCTTGGGCTTCGTTCCCTCTCCATGAGGGA
>JAUXIR010000259.1 GCA_030620915.1 Geopsychrobacter sp.
GGCAGTACCTTCCGGCTTGAATTTCCGATCTCACTTCTCAGCGGCGCCGCCGACGCTAACCAGACCGGTTAAAACCGAATTCCGCCGCCGATCATGGCGGATCTTCGCGCTCTGATCCAATCAATAGCGAGTTCCCCCCGGCAGATATCTGGCGAAAGAACAGGGCAAAATTAAGCGGCATATTGCTTGGCATGGATGCTATAGTCTGGGAACCTGATCCCCGCTACAAAAGAAGGAGCCGCTTGTGCCCTCGCTTAATTTCGAACAGGAACGACGTAATTTTCACCGGTATTACGACGACAACCGAACGCTCTTCGAGAAAGCCAAGAACGCCGATATCAGCATTATCGCTACGCTGATCAAACAGTCCGATATCGGTGAGGTCACCAAGATCGAGGGGCGGGTCAAGAACAAATCTGAATGCATCAAGAAATTCCACCGCAAGTACCAGAGCAAGCTCGAATCTGACGAGCAGCCCTATCGAATCGAGGACTACATCTCTGATCTGATCGGGATCCGTATCGTCTGCCTCTATGATGATCAGATCGCAGTGGTTTCACAGGTCCTGCAACGTCATTTTAAGATCATCGATGTTACCGACAAGATCTCAGCCGTCGAGAGCACCGAGGATTCCTTCGGCTACAAGGGGCTGCATATGGACCTGGCCCTGAGCGATGAACTGGCGGCCATGCCGAAATACCAGCCCTACGCGGAGCTGACCTTCGAGGTCCAGATCCGTTCTCTGATCCAGGATGCCTGGAGCGTGCTGGACCACAAGATCAAGTACAAAAAATCGATCCCCAACGACCTGCGACGCAGGATCAATGTGCTGTCGGCCCTGTTCGAACTGGCTGACCGCGAATTCAAGGAGATCCGCAACGCCACCTCTGAATTGATGCAGCAGGCAACGGTGGAACCGATTGGCGATGCGCCTGCGGAGCAGGATGCGGCAATTGAAACCATAGTCAACGAAAAGCGGATCAACGCCTTCAACTTTCTGCGGGTCGCGGGGCATTTTTTCCGCGAGTTCGAATTCGAGGATTACAAGGTCGACGGCTTCGTGCAGGACATCCTGAAGCTGGCTCCGAATACGGAAAAATCAGCCCTGCACAAAAGTTTGATCGAAAACATGAAGACGGTCAGGGAGTACAGCACGGAGTTCCTGGCGGAAGACTCCGACAACAGCTTCAGCCCCTACACCTCGATCCGCCACTGCCTCTATCTCTACGACTGTAAAACCTTCCACCGCATCCTTTCGCGGGTCGCGCGCGAACGTTTTGAAACCTGGCTGGACACTATGGCGGTGCAACAGGATTAGTCGCACGGCCACCAGCATAAAAACTACCCTTGGGGTTGCCTCTAGAGTGGCAACAGGCGGATAATGAAATAACAGGGTAACGAATCGGAAAACCCTGGCGTCAAAAAATTAGGAGTGCCATAAGGAGTTGAGGGCTCAACCTCGGACGCTCCACATTGCTGGAAGCAGCACCTGCTGGCCTTGCGGCAGGGGAATCGAGTCAGGGCGATGTCAGAGAACCCTCCCGATGTTTACGGACCGGCCCGGCAGATTGTCGGGCCGGTTCCTTTTTGAGCTCGTTGACAAGCCGATCCAGCCAGAAAGGGAGAGCAGCCATGACCGAGATCTATGAATGCAAAGTTTGCGGAGTGGTTTCGAAGGAGAGTGACAGCCTATGTCATCCCGACCAACAGGAAGATCTACATGATTATTGCGGCACAACCAGGGCGCGGGCGAACATGTGTAGCGAGGTCAAGGAGAGTCTGCCAATTGCCTGCGGTACCTGCGGCCGGCCGGCGAAGCAGGCCGATCTGGTCTGTAACCCATTAATGCTCGGTTGATATTCCTGCCAGCGTTCGGCCGCCGTAAACCACGGCAGGTCCGGCGTTGTGGCTTGCGGCAACCAGCCTTTTATCATCTCGAAATCCAGTCATTTGTTCTCCATAGCAAGCGGGACATGTCTCATTGGCCTGCTCACCCGCTTGCGTCTCTCCCCCAGGGCTCCCACAACTCCCCGGCGGAGAGAGATCAGCCATTGATAAATGCGATTAACATTAAAAAGGCCAGTGCCATTCCGGTAAAAAGGGTCAGAAAACCGAAGCCCTTCAAGATAAAATCGTAGAGCACTCCACTGTTTTTTTGGATCTCAAACTGCTCCGTGATCCCGGCGTCCTGATAGCGCTGCCACTGGTCTCCGCGCTCCTCAATAAATTCCTGTTTAGAGATCTGACCGTTAAAGATCACAAAATCCATCGGGAACTTTTCCGGTCGGCCATGGGTATTAAAGAAGTGGACCGTAAAGATAAAGCCGGTCGCCAGCAGAGCTTCGTCCGAATGAATTATGGTGGCAATATTGAAAATCCAGCCGGGTAGAAACTGACCAAAAAATTCGGGGAACCAGAGCATCAGCCCCGAGCCTCCGATGGCAAACATCCCCCAGAAGACGGCCAGGAAGTCGAATTTTTCCCAATAGGTCCAACGCTCGAAGCTCGGTTTCGGCCCCTTGAACATAAACCAGCGGAGCATCCCCTTGATATCTCGCCAATCCTTGGGATTCGGCATCAAAGAATCGGGGCCGAACAACCGCTGTAACCAGTTGTCCGGTCTTTTTTTATCGATAAACAGAAAATCGATCGCCATCAACAGCGCGGCAATAAAGTAATAAAAGGTCAGCACCGCGCAGGCTCGATGCAGCAACCCCGCATACTCGACCCCACCGTAGAAAGACATCAGCGTCATCGCCCAGGGCTGATCGCTGAATTTAAGCGGCAGACCGGTCAGAGACAGACCGAGAAAACTGACGATCACGATCAGGTGAAAAAAGATATCGCGTTTCGGAAAGCGCCGGTACTGTTTGTGCGCCGCCGGGATCAATACCCCCTCCCCCCTCGCCTGCGCGGCGAGCTTCTCACGATTGTCAACAAAGCCGCGAAACATCCAGAGAATACTATGGATCCAGAAGAGTGCGAAGACCACTGCCAGCAGACTGGTCATACCGACAAAGGTCCAGTAGAGCAGCGGGTAATTCTGGCGGTCATGAGAATCGCCATGGGCGTAAAACTGGGTAAACAGGGGAGTGGCCGCAGGATGGCACTGCGCGCAGGTAGCGACCAGATTGTTATCATGCAGACTCGAGGCGGGATCTAAACGGGGGAGAATCAGGTGGGCGGTATGACAATCCGCGCAACCGGCCGCACGCCGGGTGCTGCCCAAGCGATAGTTTTTCCCGTGGTAGCTGGCGATAAAGCTTTCGACAACCCGGGGGGCCACTTGATAGCTGGCCATCTTCTCTTGATCGGCATGGCAGGGGATGCAGATTTCGGTATTGAACCTCTGAGCCTGATCAGGGCTGAGATTTGAGGTCGCCTGCACGGCGTGCAAACGATGGCAGTCGTGACAGGCGGCGGCACCATCGCTTCCCGATGCTATCGCCCGGCCATGAACCGAGCGACTATAGTCATCCCCAGGATGGCAGGAGAGGCAGGTCTTGACGGCGGCCAGCTTCGCTCCCCCCCAGGTCTGCCGGGCATGAAGTTCCTGATGACAATCGCTGCAGCCGACCCCCTCGATCTGGTGAATACTGGAAGAAGAGTCCGAGGCGATACGCTTGTGACAGCGTGCACACTCAA
>JAUXIR010000350.1 GCA_030620915.1 Geopsychrobacter sp.
AGCGCCAAATGCCTAACGCCCAGTGCCTGCTCTTAAACCTCCATCGGTTTGAGGCTGAAGCAGCCCTTGGGGCAGGTTGATGCGCAGGCCACGCAGCCGGTGCAGTTATCAGGATTAACCACTGCCATGATCATGCGGGTCGAATCGGTCTCCTCATCGACCAGATCTTCCGGCCCGAGCACCCTGCGCGCACAGGCCTTGAAGCAGCGGCCGCAGCCGATACATTTCTCTTCATCGATCGACTCGATAAAGGCCGGGGTCCAAGATGCCCCGCCTTTGGTTGTTGCGGTTAAAAAAGCCATTTTTTATCTCCTTGGCTGTTGAAATTTTCCCTCTCCCTCAGGGAGAAGGGTTGAGATTCAATTCTTTTGCATGGCCTTGTGTAGCCAGGGCGGTGGATTCCCTTGTAAAACCTGCTGCAGTTTTTCCACAACTTCGGTAATCGGTTCGGCCGTCTTACTCTTCAACGGATGGATCCTCTTGGCGACCAGACGAGCCGCAGCCGGACCACCGATCTGTCCGACATAGACCAGGGCGCAGTCGGCCAGCGCCGCACTGCGGGCCTCGATCCGATCATCGGTATCACCCTCACCCTCATCGACCTGCAACACGCCGCTGAATTCAGCTTTTTCCGGGCCGATCTCCCACAGATAGAACTCCCTGGCCTTACCAAAATGTTCATCGATGTGGATCTTGTCTGTGCTGGCGAATGCGACTTTCATGGTTAATCCTTTGTTGTCTGTGTCTCTAACGATGTCGAGTCTGCGGGTTCGAATCATGGGGCCCCCTTGGGGCGGTAAGGCGTGAGGTGAGAGGAGTGAGGTGTAAAGAGATAAACCCTCACCCTTCACGCCTCACTCCTCACGGTCTCTAACGCATCATCTCGAACCACTGGTCCTCACAGGTTTCATCCTTGATATCGAGGAACTTGTTGACCAGCATGCTCAGCATGCTGATCGCGCCGTTGTAGCCGACCACCGGGGTGCGGTGCAGGTTGACCCGGTCGATGATCGGGAAGCCGATGCGAAACAGCGGTATCTTGGCGTCGCGCGCCGCCCACTTGGCGTGGGTGTCACCGATGATGCCGTCGACCGGATCGGTCATCAGCAGAGAACGCATATGCCAGAGATCCTTGTTGATGTAGGTTGTGCAGCCTTCACCGAAGGGGGAGGTTTCGAGCAGCGCATCCATCTCCTTCTTGAATTTCTTGGTTGAGCGCGAGCAGAGGATGTGCCAGGGCCGGGCACCCATCTCGAGCAGGAAGGTGACGATGCCGAGCAGGTAATCGGGATCGCCGGCGATGGCGAACTTCAAGCCGTGCAGATACTGATGAGCATCGGTCATGGCATCGACCGCGCGGGCGCGCTCGGCCTTGAGCTCTTCGGGGATCGGCTTGTCGAACAGCTCGGACAGCTTGAGAATCAGTTCGTCGGTCTTCTTGACCCCGAACGGCAGCGGCAGAGTCGCCTTCTCGCCGTCGTACTCGGCTTCAATCCACTTCATGGTGGTGACCGTGGAGTATTTCTGCAACGAGATGGTCGCCTTGCCGTTGATCGACTCGGCGGCATCTTCGAGCTTGGTGCCTCCCGGATAGAGCTTGTATTCGCCGTCGCAACCCGAATCGAAGACATCGGAGACATCGGCCAGCATGGTGTAGGGGATCCCCATCAGCTCACAGATGCGCTTGTACTCGCGCAGGTTGCCGACGTTGCCGTCGAAGCCGGGGATGATGTTCAGCTTGCCGGTGCACTTGCCTTCAACCTTCTGCCCCGCGGTCAGGGTCTTCAGGATGCTGCGCAGCATGGCATCGTAGCCATGGATGTGCGAGCCGTTGAAACTTGGGGTGTTGGCGTAGGGGGTCGGCAGCTCCTCGGGAATATGGCCCTTCTGCTTGGCGTTCTTGGTGAAGGCGGTCAGGTCGTCGCCAATCACCTCGGGCATGCAGGTGGTGAAGATCGGGATCATCTTCGGTTTGTAGAGCGCGTAGGCGTTCTCCAGCCCTTCGAACAGGTTGGCCTGACCACCGAAGACCGCACCATCCTCGGTCATCGCATCACAGGTCGCCGCCGACGGCTCACGATAGTGCCGACTGAAGGTACTGCGGAAATAAGAGGCACAACCTTGAGAACCGTGGATGAACGGCAGGGCGCCCTCAAAGCCGGTGGCGACCATCTGCGCGCCGAGGGGCTGACAGGCATGGGCCGGGTTGACCACCAGCGCGGTGCGCTCAAAGTTCTTCTCTTTATACTCTTCGCTATTGATCCAGTTTTTGACCCGCTCAATCTCCTCGGGGGAGTGTTCGGTCACTTGTTTTAGTGCTACTGCTGCATCTGCACTCATCTTAAAACTCCTATTTTATTGCCACCAAGACACCAAGAGCACGAAGAAAAACAAAACCCGGCCCCTGTTTAAGACCATGCCCCCCTTGGTGTCCTTTGTGACTTGGTGGCTATTTTTTCAGAACGGGCTCTTGACCAGGCTCCAGGTCGGCGAGTTGATCGCCATGTCGATATCGCGGGCGAAGATCTTGAAGCCTTCGTAGCCGTGATAGGGGCCGGAGTAATCCCAGCTGTGCATCTGGCGGAAGGGGATACCGGCCTTCTGGAAGACGTACTTCTCCTTGATGCCGCTGCCGACCAGGTCGGGTTTGAGCTCCTCGACGAATTTCTCCAGCTCGAACTCGGAGACATCGTCGTAGATCAGGGTGCCCTTGGCCATCTCCGGTGCGGTGCG
>JAUXIR010000355.1 GCA_030620915.1 Geopsychrobacter sp.
ACCCCCTCCAGATATTACCGTAAAGTTTTTTTTCAGCCGGACTTCACCGCAACAACCGGAAGATCCCGCTCTTTGGCCCAAGATTCCCAAGCCCTGGACGATCTGCTCTTAAACAGCGCCCTCAACACTTCCGAGTCTTCGGGATCACATTCCAGCGCGGCAAACAGTGCCTTACTGAAATGGGGCTCAAGCGCCGCCACGGCGATCCAGCCATCGCTGGCCTGATAAAGGTTGTACTCCGGCAGCGCTCCACCGACCATCGCCTCCGGCGCGGTAAAACCGACGGTCCAGGGTTCGGCCATATAATCAGCCGCCTCAGAGAGAGCGATCATCCGGCAGCCTCCCCCCTGCCCTTTTTCCCTGGCCCACAGCAGCGCCAAGGCCTCACTCACCGCCTTCTCTGCCCCGGCCATGTCGGCGATCAGGGTGCGTGGCATTTGTGGCGGAGTGAGCAGACCGATTTTGGCCTGATAGGTCAAATCATGACCCGGCTCATTCTCCAAAGGGGCGGGATAGCCGACGATCGCTACCTGGCAGAGTTGCGGGAACTGATCGTGCAACTGCTCCCAGCCCAATCCAAGCCGCTCCAGAGCGGCCGGACGATTGGCGGTGATCAGCAGATCGGCATCGCGCAGCAGCCGATCGAGTTGTTCACGGTCGGAGGCTGACTTGAGGTCCAGCTTGACAACCTTCTGACCGGCATTCAATTGTTCATACCAGGCGGCATGATAATGAACCATAGGGTCGCCGTTTGGCGGCTCAACCTTGGTGACTTCAGCGCCCAGCAGCAAAAAACGTCGAGCCGCCGCCGGACCGGGCAGGTTGACCGCCAGGTTAACCACCTTGATTCCTTCAAGTAATGACATGGAATTATCCTGTTTTTGAGGTTCGTTTTACGAGAAACTGCGCAGAATATCGCGCGAAATAATCAGCCGCTGAACCTCGCTGGTTCCTTCGTAAATCGTGGTTATCCGGGCATCACGGGTATAGCGTTCAACCGGGAACTCGTTAGAATAGCCGTAGCCGCCGAGGATCTGCAGCGCTTCGTAGCAAGCGCGGTTGGCCGATTCGGTGGCGAACAGCTTGGCCATCGAGGCCTCGCGTGCAAAGGACTTGCCCTGCTCCTTTTTACAGGCAGCGTTCATCAGCAACAGCCGGGCCGCTTCCAGTTCGGTATAAGCATCGGCAATCTTCCACTGAATCGCCTGGAAGTTACTGATCGGCTGCTGGAACTGCTGGCGCTCCAGAGAGTATTTGGTCGCATAGTCCATCGCCGCCAGACCAACCCCGAGACCGAGGGAGCCGATACCGATCCGCCCACCGGCCAGTTCACCGACAGCGATACGGAATCCGTCATTGAGCTTGCCCATCAGCGCATCTTTAGGTACCCGACAGTTGTCGAAGATCAGCTCATTGGTGGCCGAAGCGTGCTGGCCCATTTTCTCTTCGGCGCGACCAACAGAAAAACCTGGTGCGTCAGCTTCGACCAGAAAGCAGCTGATCCCTTTACCTGCGGGCACGCTGCTGTCGGTAACCGCCCAGACAACAAAGACCCCGGCATAGGGAGCGCTGGTGATAAAGATCTTGGAACCGTTGAGGACCCACTCATCGCCATCCAGCACAGCGGTGGTCTTCATCGCCCCTGGATCAGATCCGGCACCGGTCTCGGTCAGACCGAAACCACCGGCCAGATATTCGCCGGAGCAGATTTTAGTGACGTACTTCTGCTTCTGTTCTTCAGTGCCGACGGCCTGAATCACTTCGCAGACCATATTGCTAACCGAAACCGTTACCGCAGTCGAGGCACAGACCCGGGCGATTTCGGTGATGGCAACACTGAAGGCAACCACCCCGGCTTCACAGCCGCCATAATCCCCATCGATATTCAGGCCCATAAAGCCCAGCTCGGAGAGTTTCTTCAGATTGTCATAGAAAACCTGGCGATCAGCGCCGCGATCAAGCTCAGCCGCGACCGGTTCAAGCTCAGCCTGGGCAAAATTGCGCGCGGTTTCCTGGATCAGACTCTGTTCTTCGGTCAGTTCAAGATTCATAATCAGCTCCCGTTATGCGTATTCAAAGAAACCCATGCCACTCTTCTTGCCGAGCCAACCGGCCTTGACCATCTTGCGCAGCAACGGACAGGGGCGGTACTTGCTGTCGGCGAACCCCTCATAGAGAACCTCCATGATCGCCAGACAGGTATCGAGACCGATGAAATCGGCCAGGGTCAGCGGACCCATCGGATGGTTCATCCCCAGCTTCATCACGGTGTCGATCGACTCAGGCTCGGCAACCCCTTCATAGACACAATATATCGCCTCATTGATCATCGGCATCAGGATCCGGTTGGAGATGAAACCGGGATAGTCGTTGACCTCGACCGGCGTCTTACCCATCTTCAGGGTCAGCTCTTCAACGGCCTGATAGCAGGCATCGCTGGTGGCGATGCCGCGAATGATCTCGACCAGCTTCATCACCGGTACCGGGTTCATGAAGTGCATACCGATGACCAGTTCTGGACGGCTGGTGACTGCAGCGATTTCGGTAATCGGCAAGGAGGATGTATTGCTGGCCAGGATCACGCCCGGTCGGGCGACCTCATCAAGGGCGCGGAAGATCTTTTCCTTGATCGCCATGTTCTCAGACGCCGCTTCGATGACCAGATCGACATCGGCAGCATCGGCAAGATCGGTTGACGG
>JAUXIR010000356.1 GCA_030620915.1 Geopsychrobacter sp.
ATCAGGCGATATTGCAGACCTTGCGGCCGAAGATGTATGGTGGCAAGCCGGAGGAGGGTCGGCGTAATTTCGAACAGGCGATGCGACTTGCTCCCGATGATCTGACGATCAAGGTTGCTTTTGCCCGTCATTATGCCCGTGGACTCTATGATCAGGAGTTACACGATCGTTTATTGAATGAAGTGTTGGCCGCCGATCCGGTTAAGCCCGGCCTGGCTCTACTCAACACCCTGGCCCAACGCGAGGCGCGCGAGCTGCTGGCGTCCGGGGTCGATTTTTTCTAAAGAAACGGAGATTGACTAAAAATGCGCCGTATAATTACTGCTGTATTGCTGCTGATACTGCTGCCGCTGTCGGCCGGAGCCATGACCATCAAACTGGCGACCGTGGCCCCGGAGGGATCGAGCTGGATGGTGCAGATGCGTAAGGGCGCCGCTGAGGTTGCTCAAAAAACCGCCGGTCGGGTCAAGATCAAGCTCTATGGCGGCGGCGTCATGGGGAACGAAAAGTCGGTGTTGCGCAAGATACGCATCGGTCAGTTACAGGGTGGCGCATTTACCAGCGGTGCCATGGCGACAGTCTATTCAGACCTGAGTCTCTACAGTCTGCCGATGCTGTTTAACTCCCTTGACGAGGTCGATTACGTGCGTTCCCACATGGATACTGCCCTCAAAAAAGGCCTGGAAGAGAAGGGGTTTGCCTGCTTCGGCTTTGCCGAAGGGGGGATGGCGCTGATGTTTTCCCAGCGGCCGATCGCCAGCCTTGCTGATCTAAAGGGTAAAAAAGTCTGGGTTCCCGAAGGCGATCTGCCGAGTTATGCAGCGATGGCAGCCAATGGCTTGACCCCGGTCACCCTGCCGCTGACCGATGTGTTGACCGGACTGCAGACCGGACTGATCGATGTCATCGGCTCTTCGCCGCTGGCCGCAATCGCTTTTCAGTGGCATACCCAGGTGAAATATTTCAGCTCGACACCTCTCTCCTATATCTATGCGCTGCTGGTGGTCGATGCGCGGGCGATGAAGAAGGTCTCCGTCGCAGACCAGCAGGTCTTACGCGAGGTGTTTGAAGGGATCTATCGGGGACTCGACAAGGAGAATCGCCTGGAGAATGCGCAGGCGGAAGAGGCCTTGCTCAATCAGGGGCTCATCGAGGGTAAGCCGTTGCAGCAGCTGGCGCAGATGCGTGCAACGACCGAGGTCGAACTTGGAAAACGCGCCGAAGACGGCCTCTTCAGTGTCGAGCGCTATGCCGAAGTCAAGGCTTTGCTGCAGCAGTTTCGTAGCCAAAACAAGGCGGCACAGTGAGCATCGGTTCCCTGTTGAAACGGCTTGATGCTCTCGGCCGGCGCATCGAAGATATTTTTTTAGCGGCAATGCTGACGACCATGATCCTGTTGGCGGGCTGGCAGATTGTGCAGCGCAACTTTATCGGCGGCGGCATGATCTGGGCGGATGAGCTCTTGCGGCTGCTGGTCTTGTGGCTCGGCTTGCTCGGCGCTATGGCGGCCAGTCGTGATAATCGCCATGTCTCCATCGATCTGCTGATGCGGTTTCTGCCGAAAAAAATTAAGCCGCCGGTGCGGATTCTGCTGCACCTGTTTACCGCTGTTGTGTGCGGTATGCTCGCTTTTTATTCCTTGAAATTTGTCCAGATGGAGCATGAATATCAGACCAAGGTTTTGACCGGCTTGCCCGCCTGGTGGTTTGAGCTGATCCTGCCGATCGGCTTCGGCATGATGAGCCTGCGTTATCTGGGTCATCTGCGACGCACTGTTTATCCCCTGCCCGAAGAGGTCGTATGAGCGCGCTACTCGGTGTTATCGCCCTGTTCGGTGCGCCGCTCTTTGCGATTATCGCCGCCGGTGCCATGTGGGGTTTTTATTCCAGCGAGATCGATTTGACCGTAATGGCGATTGAACTCTATCGCCTGGCTGAGATGCCGGTGCTGCTGGCAATCCCCCTGTTTACTTTCTCAGGCTATCTGCTCGGCGAAAGCGGCGCACCTGGGCGACTGATGCGCCTGTCCAAGGCCTTTCTCGGCTGGTTTCCCGGCGGGCTCGGCGTTGTTGCCTTGATCGCCTGTGCTTTTTTTACCGCATTCACCGGGGCCTCGGGGATCACCATTATCGCGCTGGGGGCCATTCTTTATCCGGCGCTCGAACAGGCGGGTTACGAGAAAAATTTCAACCTCGGTCTGATTACCACCTCGGGCAGTCTCGGGCTGCTCTTTGCTCCCTCGTTGCCGCTGATTCTCTATGGGATCGTTGCGCAACAGGCCGGCGGTAATATCAATGTTGGACTGAATGACCTGTTTCTGGCCGGGGCCTTGCCGGGGATCTTGATGCTGGTGCTGCTCGGTGGCTACGTCGTCTACAAGCGGCGCGGCAAAAAATTGGGCGGCCGGGTCACTGCCGCCGAGATCGGCAGATCCCTGCGCGAATCGATCTGGGAACTGCCGCTGCCGTTTGTGGTGCTGGGGGGGATCTACAGCGGCTACTTTGCGGTCAGTGAAGCAGCCGCGGTTACCGCCTGCAACGTCCTGCTGATCGAGGTCTTCATCCTGCGCGAGATCCCCCTGCGCCTGGTGCCGGTCATCATGCGTCAATCGATGGTGTTGGTCGGCGGCATCCTGCTGATCCTCGGGGTGTCCCTGGCTTCAACCAGTTACATGATTGACGCTGAAATCCCGGCCAAG
>JAUXIR010000250.1 GCA_030620915.1 Geopsychrobacter sp.
CAGCGAGTCGGAGAGCCTGCTATTGAGGCTGACCCGCAACTGTCCGTGGAACCGCTGCAGTTTCTGTCCGGTTTACAAGCGCGCCAATTTTTCTCTGCGTCCGCTAGCGCACATCCTGGCCGATATCGATGCCGTTCATCATCAACTGGAAAGGGTTCAGCAGCTCTCGAGCGACAGAGTCGCGCCTGATTATCGCGAGCTGTCGAAGCTGGCGGACGGCCTTTCTGATGGCGATCAGCTGGCACTGATGGCGGCCAGCAGCTGGTTTTCTGACGGGATGGAATCGATTTTTCTGCAGGATGGCAACAGCCTGGTGCTTAAGCCGGATGAGTTGGTGGCTATTCTCGAGCATATTCGGCTGCGTTTCCCCTCGGTCGAGCGGATTACCTCTTACGCGCGTTCGCAGACCATCGACCGTATCAGCGACAGCGATCTGGAGCGGATCGCCGCAGCGGGACTCAACCGGATTCATATCGGCCTGGAATCGGGCTCAGACCGGGTGTTGGCACGGGTGCAGAAGGGCTGCAACCAGGCCCAGCACATCCGCGCCGGGCTGAAGGTGAAGCAGGCCGGGATGCAGCTCTCCGAGTACGTGATGCCGGGACTCGGTGGTCGGGAGCTGTCGCGCGAGCATGCCCTGGAAACGGCCGAAACATTGAACCGGATCGATCCCGATTTTATCCGCTTGCGCAGCCTGGCGATCCCCAAGCATACGGAACTGTTCGAGCAGTGGCAGGCGGGTGATTTCGTCAAGCTGGGCGACCGGGAAGTGGCGGAGGAAATTCTGCTGTTTCTCGAAACCCTCGAAGGGATCGGCAGCACCCTGAAGAGTGACCATGTACTCAACCTGTTTCAGGAGATCGAGGGGACCTTTCCCCAGGACAAACCGGCCATGCTCGGAGTGATTCAGCGTTTCCAGAATTTGCCTGCGGAGGAGCAGCTGGTCTATCAGGTTGGCCGCCGCCTGGGCGTTTTTACCCGCCTGGACGATCTGGAGCGGCCGGAGCGCCGGGCACGGGCTGCCAGCGCTTGCGAGCGTTTCAAGGTCACGGCGGAGAATATCGACCTGGTGATCGAGGAGTTGATGAAGAAATTTATCTGAAGTCTCGCTTTTTTGTCTCCATCGTATGCCGTAACCTGTGCGCTAGCGCATCGTGACAAACTCTTCTGAGCCGGTTGGATGAATGGCAACCACGTTGTCAAAGTCTGTCTTGGTCGCCCCCATCTTTATCGCGACCGCACACCCCTGGATCATCTCATCCACCGCAAAACCGATGCCGTGCAGGCCGACGATTCTCTCTTCTTTTCCGGCGCAGATCAGTTTCATTTTGCACGGCTGCTGATGCTGAGTCACTGCGGTGTACATGGCGGTAAAGCTGGAGCTGTAGACCCTGATATGCTTTGCCCCATACTGGGCCACCGCTTCAGGCTCGGTCAGCCCGATGCTGCCGATCGGCGGATGGCTGAAGACGACAGTCGGGATCAGGCTGTAGTCCATTTTCGCGTTCGGCAATTCAGGATTGAACAGCCGTTCAGCCAGGAGACGGCCGGCTTTGACTGCAACCGGGGTCAATTCAACCCCCTCTGCGATGACATCGCCGACGGCATAGATCTTTTCTGCCGAACTCTTTTGATATTCATCGACCCGGATATAGCCTGTCTCGGTACGTTCCACGCCGCAAATTTCGAGATTCATGCCATCGGTCGCAGGATGACGTCCGATGGCCCAGATGATCTGGTCGACATTATGGGATTCACCATTTTCGAGGTGCAGCCTCAGGCTGCCATCGTTTTCCCTGGTGACCTTGGCAGGCACAGCATGGCGGTGCAGAGTCGGCCCTTCGCTGGCCATCACTTCCATCAGGGTGTCGACCACCAGCGGGTCGAAGTTACGTAATGGCGCCTGTTTACGTACAAACAGATGGGTTGTGGCGCCCAGGCCGTGTAACATGCCGGCCAACTCGACCGCGATGTAACCGGCGCCGACTACGGCGACCCGTTCCGGTTGTTCGGTCAGGGCGAAGAAGCCGTTGGAGTCGATACCCAATTCGGCACCCGGAATATCGGGGATCGTCGGACGGCCGCCGACGGCGATAAGGATATGCTCGGCGGTATACTGCTCACCCTTGACCTCAACGGTTCTGCTATCGACAAAAGTGGCAAAACCCTTGATCAGGGTGACACCGTTGTTGGCCAGGGATTTGTCATAGGCTTGATGGATGCGGCCGATGTAGGCGTTGCGCTGCTCGACCAGTTTGGGCCAGTGAAAGCCTTTAAGCTCCAGATCAAAGCCATAGTCAGGGGCATACCGCTTGATTGCTTCAGCGACTTGCGCGCCATGCCACATTACCTTTTTGGGTACGCAGCCGAGGTTAACGCAGGTGCCGCCCAGCAGTTTTGCTTCGATGAGTGCGACATTGGCGCCACGCATTGCGGCTCGGTTGGCCGATGCGATGCCGCCGCTGCCGCCGCCGATCGCGATATAGTCAAAATGTTGTGCCATCTTGCCTCCTTGACCAGTTTGCCCTATTGGTGAAGCATAGCATTTCCGGCCGGATGCCGGCGCAAGGCTTTTTGGCCACGGCGCAGAGTTCATCCTTTTACGCTCATTTGACATTTGTGCGGAACCTTCTTACCTTTTAAGTAACCGTCCTGTTTTTAGGCACGATTCGAAGGAGAGGGAGGGCCGTTATGCCGCTTGCCGATCTCCCACTGTCAGTGTTGTTCCTGCTTTTTCTGCTGATCTTCGTGTTGGTCGGGCTCTATCCCGCCTGGAAAACAGTTGCGATGAAAATTAGTGGTCTCATCAGGCGCCACGGTCAGTCGGATAAGCCCGGAATCGTGCGCTTGCAAGGCTCCCGAACAACCGGTTTTGCTGTACAGCCGAGACGCCCGGGGTTGAGCAGCTATGAGGCTCTTGTGTTTAAACGGCTGGCGCAAAGCGGCAGCAAGGGAATTTCGAGCAAACAGATCGCTGCCGACCTCCATCTGCGAGCAGTGCATGTCAAACAAGCTCTGAAGTCGCTGCATGGCAGGGGATTGATTCATGTTTTCATAACTCAGATGCTCAGTGTCCGTTTCTCACTCTCCGAAAAAGGTCATGCCTTTGCGGTCGAGCAGGATTTTATTCCTCAAATTCAGCAGGCCGAAGGGCGCCGCTGAAGAGCGGCGCAAGGATCGACATTTTATTTATTTGTGCATAAAATATGCGTCAGCGGATAGGGCTGCTCGCTCCCGATAAAATCCGACCTCATCCTGTTAATCTGTTTCCCAGTTATTTCAGCAGGTTAACTGCCGCTCCTGCCCACTGTACAGTTGGTACCCAAATTGCTCAATAAGACGAGCAGGCCCGCGACAGCGCCAATCCTTGTTTTGGACTTGGCATCCACCGTAAAATAATGAATTCGGCAACCGCACCAGTATCCTGGGGGAATTGAGGACGTAAAAGGGGAGCGACATGGAAACCAGCGATAGCTCGAAAGCAGTGCCACAGCGCAAAGCCGCCACGGAGGGGAACTTCTACCCCGAAAGTAGTAGTCCTGTCGGCCCGGGGATGAATCCGCGTATCCAGCGTTTGCGCAAGCTGAGTGTCGAGGCTGAACCCTGTCTGTCGATCGAGCGTGCGCTGCACGAGACGACCTTCTACCGTGAGAACTACGGCAAGCACTCGATTCCGGTGCTGCGGGCGCTGAATTTCCTCGACCACTGTCGCAGGAAGACGCTCTACCTCGGTGATGACGAACTGATCGTCGGCGAGCG
>JAUXIR010000237.1 GCA_030620915.1 Geopsychrobacter sp.
AGCAGCATTGGAGGATTAATCATCAACAGCAAACGCAAGCGTCGAAAAAATGATCATACCCGGGCGTCTCTGATCGTCATGCTCTGCATCTCAATCTTCGGACTCGTTCAATATTTCCTGCTAGTCAGCCGTTATCCCTAAGGCGTGGCTCACAAGATCTCAAATCCAACAAAACTCTCATGGAAGCCATGGCAACACGGGACTCTGACTTTCTGCAAGTCCCAAGCGACTCACCCATCCTCCCACCTATTTACCTGTCAACTTCATTGTACCGCGCAATCCCCAACAGGCAAACCCCGGCTTGCAGACATGCGTGACAGTCTGCTATTTATACAGCAATATTTTCCCAGCCAAAATGACTGGATAGGAACCTTCCGTGACCGAAATATCACCATTAATACTGCTCATAGCAGCGGCACTTTCATGCGGCATGCTCGGTCTGCAGCCGGTTTTCTCCTCAGCCGCAATCGTGCGCAAAAGTTCGAAAGACTCGCGATCGAATACCGCACCCGACTTGAGGCCGAACGCCTGTCCGCTGAAGAAAAACTGACCCTGCTCAAACAGAATCAACAACAATTGCAGCAGGCATTCAAGGCCCTCTCGGCAGAGGCCCTGGATGCCAACAATCGTAGTTTTCTTGATCTGGCCCAGACCAAAATGGCGCAATTTCAGTCTGAGGCCAAAGGGGATCTCAGCAACCGCCAACAGGCAATCGATCAACTGGTCAAGCCACTACATGAAGCACTCACTAAGGTAGATCTACGCATCGGCCAGCTTGAGCAGGTGCGCACTGGCGCCTATGCCCGGCTGGATGAGCAGCTGAAAACAATGATGGAAAGTCAGCGCAGCCTCGATCGTGAGACCAGCAACCTGGTCAAGGCTCTCCGTGCACCAACAGTGCGCGGCCGCTGGGGAGAAATGCAGTTAAGGCGCGTGGTCGAAATGGCGGGCATGCTCAACCATTGTGATTTTGAAGAACAGAAATCGGTCAATACCGAGGGGGGACGCCTGCGCCCTGACATGATTATCCGTCTGCCGAATGGACGAAATATCGTGGTCGACGCCAAGGCGCCATTGGCCGCGTACCTTGAGTCTCCGGAGACAAACGACGATGAAAAACGCCGCGAATACCTGCAGGATCATGCCCGGCAGGTCCGCAACCACCTGACAAAATTATCGGCGAAAAACTACTGGGAGCAGTTCCAGCCGACGCCTGAATTCGTGGTGCTTTTCCTGCCGGGGGAGTCCTTCTTCTCCGCCGCTCTCGAACAGGATCCCTCACTGATTGAGACCGGAGTCGACCAGAAAGTTCTGCTTGCCACACCGACGACCCTGATCGCCCTGTTACGCTCGGTCGCTTACGGCTGGCGGCAGGAGCAATTGACCGAGAATGCCCAGGCGATCAGTCAACTGGGACAAGAACTCTACGGGAGGATTGCGGTACTTGAAGAGCATTTTCACGCGATGGGTAAGGGGCTCGAGAAAGCTGTCGATAGCTATAATCGAGCGATGTCCTCACTCGACCGGCGGGTGCTGGTCAGTGCCCGGCGCTTCAAAGAGATGGGTGCAGGGAGTGAGCGAGAGATCGACAGCCCGGAACGGATCGAAATCAGCCCTCAGCAACCGCCGGTGATGGACGCATAGTCCGAGGCCTACCGGGGTGAGGGAGCGGCGTTACACTATTCCCAGAATCATTCAGCATTTTCAAATACTTAGCAAGCCACCGCATCCGGCCTACGGCCACCTTCTCCCTCAGGCAGAAGGGTTGTAGAATGAGTATCAATCGAATTAAGAACTCAACCAGGCCGTCTCACCGGTTCAAAATAATCACTTTGCCGCCGGGCCGTAAATCCTTTTTGCAGCAGCGCATAATTATCACTCGCTCGCAGTTCGAGCCGTAACTGTTCAAGGGCCAGTTGATACTGCCCACTATCGCGACCGTAAAATCGTTGTAACTGGTTATGGATCCGCGAATAGTTACCAACCAACGGCAACCGGCGTTCTTTTCGGCTGGCAGCAAGAAACTTCTCGCCCATTTTTGAGCAGCCTAACAGGTGGAGGTAGAGCGGTCCCCGCTGCAGAAGCTGCAAGGCAACATCCCCTTCGACCTCGTTGAGGAGTTGACAGAGCATCCGCTGCACCCTGGTCCGGGTTAACTGACGCACCTTGATCCCGTCAATCAAACCCTCAAGGGTTGTCGCCGTCAGCGCCGCCTCGAATAAACGATTTTCCAGCCCATGTTCAACCTGATAAATCCCCTGTAGGGTCTCCGCTCCCAGCAGGATTCTCGCCAGCAGAATCCGCAACAAATGCTCTGATTCAACGGTTTTCCCCGCAGTCAAAGCGCTGAACAGTATCGGCGCCAGCCGATCCGGCAGGAAGGCGCTGACCTCCTCCCCTTCTTTCAACATGCGGCGGATGCCGGTCGCGCTGGCGATCGAACCCTCGCCATGCAGATCATGGTAACCGGCCCCCAGGCGCGGAATCGTCAGCGCCGTCATGGCCGAACCGGTCTGGCATAGCGCCTTCAGGTATTCAATCCCGAGGATATTATTGGGAGATTCCAGCGCTGCGGCAACAGCAGGGTCCGGCAACATCGCGCGCAAAATTTCGGCCCGTGCTGCCGGGTAGTTTCTCCCCTGACGCAGCAGTTTCTGCGACCGTCGTTCAACCTCTGTGCTCTTTACAATCAGCAGGTCGGCACAGGTCTGCAAGGGACCAAGAATCCCAGTTTCACTGCCGAAGCAGAGGTGATCGATCCCGCCGAGTGCGTCGAGAGACTGCACCGCGCCCTGCGCAAAATGAGGAGCACTATTACAGGCAAAGATAAAGGGGAGCTCAACCACCAGATCAACTCCGGCAGCCAGCGCCATCTCGGTCCGCAACCATTTATCACAGAGGGCCGGTTCACCGCGCTGCAAAAAGTTGCCACTCATCACAGCGACCGACAGCTCGGCATCTGCAAGCTCTTTGCTCTGTTGCAGATGATGCAGGTGCCCGTTATGAAAAGGGTTGTATTCGGTGATCAGACCGACAGCGCGCATGGAATATCCTGACTAATTGCTAGAGTCAACTAAGAACTACCGGAATACGAAGACCAAGCCGGTTATCCTGCGGGCTGACAAGCGTCTTGTATGCGAGGGGTTCAACCCCGGCAGCGACCACTTCGCGCAACAGCCTGCCATATTCGGGGTCGATCTCATCCGCTGGTGAGAAGCTTGTCGCCTCCGCGCGCTGGATCAGGAAGAAAATCACCCCGCGGTATCCCTGGATTACGGCTTCTTTCAACTCAAGCAGGTGTTTCTGGCCACGGGTTGTTACCGCATCCGGGAAGCGGGCGACAGAATTTTCGCACAGGGTGACATTCTTGACCTCAAACAGCACCCTCTCCTCTGCTTTTTCGAGGTAGAAATCGATGCGGCTGGCGCCATAACGAAACTCGCGTTGCAATCGATAACCGCTGAATTCGGCGATTTTATCATTCAGCAGCGCCTCCTCAACGATACGATTGGTGCGCTGCGTATGGGTATCAACCCAATGGTCGTTCACCCGAATCAGTTCGAGGGTATATTTCAACTTGCGCTTGGGATCATCATTGGCTGAGATCAGTACGGAATATCCGGGGACGGCGCATTGCGACATGCTGCCGGTATTCGGGGTATGAGCGGTGACAACTGTACCGTCAATAAGTTCAACATCGGCAAGGAACCGCTTGTAACGTTTCAGCAGTTTGCCTGCGATCAAAGGGGATGGTAGTCGCATTAAAAAATCTCCGGCGGACAAGGATTACATCCTAGCCCGCCGGAGATGGCAAAACAAGAGGAAGGAGGTTACGCCCTCAGCGTTTCATCAATACTTGCCAAACTCATTATCATCCAGGGCGATTTCAGCCGCTGGAGC